>DATNCB010000563.1:0-39323 GCA_035571715.1 Ramlibacter sp. | reverse complement strand
GCCAAGCTGGGCAGCGGCGTGATCAAAGGCCCGGTGCCAGTCAAGCGCCGCTCCTGCGAATGGCGCCAAGACCCGCAGACTGGCGTGCACCAGCTAATCATCGTGGAAGAAATCAAACCCGCGTCGAAGCGCGTTGACCCGTGGGACTTGTTCCCCGATCCAGCCTGCGGCGAATCCATCCACAACGGCTCGTACGTGTTCGAGCGCGACCGCCAGACGCGCCGCCAGCTGGAAGATATGAAGGGCTTGCCGGGCTATCTAACGTCATCGATTGACCAATGCCTAAAGGAAGGCCCAGCGCGCCAGCAGGAAGCCGACAACCGCAACCTGCTCTCCAACGCCTTCGCCGCAAAAGACCTGTTCGAAATCTGGTACTACTACGGCATCATCACCGTGGCCGAACTGGAAGCAGCAGGCTGCGACTGCGAAGGGTTGCCGCAAGAGAAATCCTTCCCGGCTCTGATCACGATGGTGAACAACCACGTCATCAAGGCGTCGCTCAATCCGCTGGACAATGGCGAGTATCCCTACGATGTGATCCCGTGGAAGCGCCGCCCCGGCATGCCATGGGGCATGGGCGTGGCGCGCCAGATGCGCACCGCACAGCGCATTGTCGTGGCGGCTACTCGCAACCTGATGGACAATGCCGGCCTGGCTGCTGGTCCGCAGATTGTGATCCGCCGCGGCGTCGAGCCGGAAGACGGCGTGTGGGAAATCGTACCGCTCAAGCTGTGGACCGAGAACGAAGATGCGCCACCTGGCGCCAATGCGCCGGTCTTCTCCGTCGTGATCCCAATGCTTCAAAACGAGTTGATGGCCATCATCCAGTACGGCATGAAGATGGCCGAGGATGTCACCGGCCTGCCGATGCTGCTGCAAGGCCAGCAGGGATCAGCACCGGATACCGTTGGTGGCCTGACCATCCTGAACAACAATGCCAACTCTGTGTTGCGCCGCATTGCTCGCCTGTTCGATTCCTCCATCACCGAGCCGCATGTGCGCCGCTACTATGCGTGGCTGATGGAATACGGCGACGACGACGACATGAAAGGCGACTTCCAGATCGTCGCGCGCGGTTCCACCGCCCTGGTCGAGCGTGACCTGCAGGCGCAGGAGATGGTGCAGATCATCCAGCTGTGCCTGAATCCCGCTTACGGCATGAGCCCAGAAAAGGCGATGACCGAGTTCCTGAAGTCGCGCCGCTTCGATCCTGATACTTTCTCCTACAGCGAGCAGGAGAAGCAGGCCATGGCACAGCGCCAGCCACCGGAAGATCCGCGCGTGACTGCTGCCAAGATCATGGTGCAGGGCCGTCAGGCTGATACCCAGCAGAAGCAGCAGGGCGAGCAGCAGAAGCTTGCCCAGACCCAGCAGTTCGATGCTTCCGAAGCGGACAAGGACCGCCAGCTGCAGATGGCCTTCGCCCAGATCGATGCCGAGAACGAGCAGCGCAAGCAAGCCGGCCAGAAGGAAATGAGCACCGACGAGATCAAGGCGCAGCTGTTCTCCGTCTCGGCCAAGCTGCGTCAGCAAAAGGAACTGTCGGCCGCCACGCTCGCTGCCAATGCCGCAACGCAATACGCCACCACGCCGCCGACGGAACCCGCCGGCCGCGCTCCGAACGGTGAAGGATTCCAGCGATGAATTTCCTGACCGACTTCGAGCGCAAATCCAGTGTGTGGGAAAAGCTGGTGGCGCACTACGGCGAGAAGCTGGCCAAGGCACGCCAGCGCCTGGAGAACCCAGACATTGACGAGCGCGAGCGTATCAAGCTGTGCTGGCAGATCGACACCATCAAGAGCCTGTTGGCCCTCGGCGAACAGGACAGCAAGGATGTGGCAGGCGCAGGGCGATAGCCCTCCCCCTGTCGTGTTGCAGCCGCAAGGCTGAGTTTTACTAGGAGCAAGACGCAATGAGCGTGGAAACGGAAAACACAGAGGTTGGGCAGCCTGCCGGTGACGAGATGGCAGACCTGCTGGCTGGCTACGGTGCAGGCGCCGCGGAGAACGCGCCCCCTGCCGCCGCATCGGCCAATGATCAATCGTCGGATGAGCAGAACACCGACGAGCAAACCGCTGCACCGGACGCAAACGTCGAGCAGCCTTCCAGTGGTGGCGATCCGCAAGAGCCTTCCCTGGAAGACCGCTTGAACGAGCTGAAGGAAATGGTCCGCGCCAATGCGTCGCAGAACGACCCGACTGCTGTACGTAAGTTGTACGGTGAAATCGGCGCCATGAATCGCACGTTGCAAGACCTGAAGAAGCAGGCCACGCCGCCCGCTCCCGCACCCGTCGACGATGAGTTGACCGCTGCACTAGGAGAAGCCGAGCGTGTTGCCGAAGACTTCCCAGAGCTTGGGGCCCCGCTGGTCAAGACCGTCAAGGCTCTGACCGCGAAGTTCAATGCCGTGCCGCAGCCAACCGAAGCCGCACCGCAAGTCAGTCAGGAGCAGATCGCCGAGATGCTGCAAACCCAGCTGGCCGAGCAGCGCCGCAAGGATGGCGAAGAAGCCCTGAAGCTGGAGCATCCCGACTTCAACACAGTCATCAACTCGAAAGTGTTCAAGGACTGGATCAACACCAAGCCAGCCGAGCAGCAGGACGTGATCCGCAACACCATGAATCCGATGGTGGCGTCGCGTTTCCTGACGGACTTCAAGGCATCGCAGCAAGTGCGACAAACGAAACAGAGCCGCTTGGCAGCCGCCGTTACCCCCACGGGTGTGACCAAGCCACCGGCACCTTCCAAACTGTCGGCAGAGGAAGAAATCATGCTGGGCTACCAGCGTGGTGCGCCTCGCCCTCTCCATAAAAGGTGAGCATCATGACGCAAAATATTCAAACCTACGGCTCGCCAGCCGGCCGGATTAACATTATCAAGGGCGAGATGCTGCGCATCGCTGAGCCCGTGGAAGTTCTGGCCCTTGGCTGCGCGATGAAGCCGTTCCCGAAGAATCGCGGCGACAACATCATCTACCGCGCGCGCATTCCAACTGGCGGCAGCACCACCAACGCCAACACGATCAACCGCTGGTCGATCACTCCTGCCACTCACCAGGTGCAGGAAGGTGTCACCCCGCAGGCCGAGTCGCTGACTTACCGCGACGTGACCGTCACCATCCAGCAGTACGCTTGCCTGTACAGCTACACCGACAAAGCGGCCGACCTGCACGAAGATGACATCCCGAACGATCAGAAAATGCAGACCGCAGAGCGCATGCCGCTAGTCCGCGAACTGATTCGCTATGGCGTGATGAAGGCATCGAGCACCGTGCAATACTCCGGCGGTACTTCCCGCGCCACCGTGTCGGCCACCATCAGCTACAACCAGCTGTCGCTGATCTCGCGTACCCTGAAGGCCAACCACGGCCGCATGAAGACCAAGATTCTGGCGCCAGGCCCAGCCTACGACACCAGCGCCATCGAGGCTTCGTACATCGTGTTCTGCCACACCGACTGCGAGCACGACATCCGCCGCCTGGAAGACTTCGTGCCGGTGGCGAAGTACGCCAACCGTCAGCCGATCAATGAGTTCGAGTTCGGCTCGATGAACAACTTCCGCTTCATCACCTCGCCTGAATTGGCTGCCTACCAGGATGCCGGCGCATCGGTTGGCTCGACCGGCCTGTTCTCGACCACCGGTTCGAACATCGACGTGTATCCATTCATCGTCTGCGCAGAAGACTGCGTGAACGACCTGGCACTGAATGCGAACTTCGACGTGACCCATATCCCAGCCAAGCAGAAGACCAAGGAAGATCCGTTCGGTCAGCGCGGCTACGTGGGTGCCATGTTCTGGTCGGCGGCTGTCGTGACCAACCCGGGATGGATCGGTGTCATTGAGGCTGGAGTCACCCTGCTGTCCTAACGCATAGCGTGTCCCCGCTTCGGCGGGGATTCTCATCAGATCGAATTGAAAAGGAACCATCATGCATAACCTGATTAACTTCAAGTCTGTCACGATGAGCTTTGCGAACGCAGGGCTCGCTGCTGGCACTACCTCCACCTACTCGACTACCGCATCTACCAATGCTGCGATCCGCGGCAAGTGGGCGACCGTGCTGACCGCACAGACCAATACCGCATCGCCCACCACCGATGTGAATACCGGTCTGGCGTTCCGATCGCTGGCGCCGAACAAAGCTACCGTGCTGGTGTGGGGCGTCAACGCTGCCGGCGCCATTCAGCTGGTGCAGGGCACCATTACCGACACGCTGCCTGGCGTGACCACCACGGTTGGCGCCTTCAATGTGCTGCCGCAGTTCCCGGTGATCCCAGACGACTTCGTGGCGATCGGCTATACCCTGATCCGCACCGCGCCATCGGCTGCAACCTGGACCCCTGGTACTTCGGCCTGGGCCGCTTCCGGTGTGACCTCGCTGTTCGTCAACGTCTCCACCCTGCCGGATCGTCCGCAGTCTTCCTGATTCTTAATCGAAACCCACGCTCAGCCCTTCGGGGCTGTTGTCCGTATAGGAGAAAAATTATGGCTATGCTTCAACGTCGTGCCAACAACTTCTGCGTCGACCGCGAACTGATGTTCCTGCGCGGCGCGCGTCTGCGTCACATCCTGTTCAACGGCCAGGAAATCATCGCCAGTTCCGGCTCGCTGCTGCGCATGACTACCGTCTCGCAGCGCAACGTCTCGGCTACCGCGTCGCTGACCCTGGATGAGCGCATCCACGAGAACCGCACCATCGTGCTGAACTCGACCTCGGCGCTGACCGTGACCGTTCCGCTGGCTACCGGCAGTGGCGCTATCTACCGCTTCATCGTCGGCACCGTGAACACCAACAGCTACTTCTTCAAGCCGCCTGCTGGCACGACCCTGTTTAAAGGCACGATCCTGCAGACCAACAGTGCATCGGCTGGTGCGCTGCGCGGCTGGTCGCCAGGTGCCACCGACGACACTATCACCCTGAACGGTACGACCACTGGCGGCGCTGCTGTCGGCGATTACATCGAAATTCAGGACATCGCCGCGAACACGTACGCCGTCCGCGGCAGCGTGACTAGCTCCGGCGCCGCGACGCCTTACAGCGATACCGTCGCATAAGCAGTCTGATTCAAGCGCCGCCTTCGGGCGGCATCCTCACTTTAGGAGAAACACATGGCACGTCTTACCCCGCGCAGCAATGACGCAGTCAACAACCCAGTCGCATCAACTGGCGAAACCGATCCTATGTCGCAGCTGGAAATCGGCGAATCGAACGAGCGCGTCATGCGCAGCACGGGCGACGCCACCACGGCGCTGGACAAGCTGAAGCTGGAACAGATCGCGGAAAGCCCGATGGATCAGGAATGGCATGACATGATGCGCTTCAACGAAGAAATGATCACCATCAAGGTCGCCACCACCACCGATCTGAACGCAGAACAGGTCTTCGAGATCAACGTGAACGGGCGCCTGGAATTCTTCCGCCGCGGCGAAACCAAGACCGTCAAGCGCTACATCGTGGACCACATGCTGCGCATGAAAGAAACCCGCTACACCCAGCGCGAAATCATGGACGAAGAAGGCATCCGCCAAATCGTCAACGTGCCGCACACCGCACTGAAATACGACTTCTCCGTGATCCGCGACGACAATCCGCGCGGCGGCGACTGGCTGAAGTGGACGCTGGCCCAGAAGGGCTGATCGAACGCCAACCGAGATAGGGAAGCATCATGCAGAAGTACCAGAACAATTTGACGGATGCCAAGGGCAACGTGCTGCCGGGTGCCTCGGTGCAGGTACTTACCTATCCCGGCTTGGTAGTGGCGACGATCTATTCTGACAATGGCGTGACGCCGCAGACCAATCCGATTGTCACCGGCACGCTGGGCGACTTTTCCTTCTACGCGGCCGATAGCCGCTACGCGCTGCGCATCACGGGCTCGAACATCTCCGGCACGGTGCAGGTCAACGACATCCTGCTGGAAGACCCGGCTGATGGCAGCGCGCTCACCGTGAGCACATTGACTGCAAGCGGCAACATCTCCACCAGCACGGCAGGTGCCGGTCTGCGCGTGAAGGAAGGCAGCAATGCGAAGCAAGGCGTCGCCACGCTGACAGCCGGTTCAGTTGTCGTAGCGAATACCAGCATCACCGCCAGCAGCCGTATCCAGTTGACCAGCAATGCCGACGGTGGAACACCTGGATTCCTGCGCGTTTCCGCGCGCTCGGCCGGCGTCTCGTTCACCATCACCAGCAGCAGCGGCACCGATACCTCGACCGTGGCTTACGAAATCTTCGAACCGGGCTAAACCATGACGATCGTTATCCCCACCTCTGGCAATCCCGGCAAAACCTTCCTGCAACTGGCACAGCGCCTGCGGCAAGAGGTACAGGGTGCTGGGACAGGCCCGACCACCGTGCTGAATCAGACCGGTGAGTACAAGCGCATCGTGGACTGGATTGCTGAGGCCGACGAGGAAATCCAGCAGGAGCACGACACCTGGAAATTCATGGTAGGTAACTTTGCGCTGAACACGGTGGTGGGCGATGCAAGCTATACACCGGCTGATTGCCTGACGCCGTTCAACGATTTCCGCCAGTGGCGCCAGCGCACGGTCAAGTGCTACAACCTGACGGCCGGCGTGAACGACGAGATCGAACTGAACTACATCGATTACGAGTCCTGGTACGTGCTGTATAACACGCGGCCACAGACCAATAGCCGCCCGATTCACTGGACCACTGGCAACCAGAACGAGCTGCTGATCGGGCCGCTGCCGAATGATGTGTACCGCGTCTCCGGCGAGTATCACCGTAATGCCACCGAGATGGTGGCCGACTCCGAGTATCCGAAGTACCCGTCCGAATATCACATGCTTCCGGTGTACCTGGCCATGATGAAGTATGGCCGCTTTACTGGCGCCTCGGAAGTGTTCGCCGACGGCGAGCGCCTGTACAAGAAGATGCTGCACCGCATGGAGCGCACGCAGCTGCCGCGCTTCAATTCGCGCCAACCACTGGCCTGACGAGGGAACATGGCAACGCAAGTGAAAATGCCACCGATTGCAACCCAGTATTTCCCCTTCAATGGTGGGCTGGATCTCGTCACGCCTCCGATCGAACGCTTCAATGGCAGCCTGCGCTTTGGTGTCAATGTGGAAATCGGCGTGCGCGGCGGCTATGCCACGGCAGCCGGATATGAGCGCTACGATGGACAGTTCAAACCATCGAACGCCGTCTATTCCATCCTGACCGTAACGCTGACTGGTACCGTGAACGTAGGCGATGTGGTGAACAACCTAGCAGTCACCGTCAGCGGCACCGTGATTGCCGTCGGCACCGGCTACCTGGTCCTGACCAAGACGGTCGGCCAGTTCAGCACCGGCAACCTGTACGTCGGCGCCACGCTGGTTGGCACCAATACCGGCGCGCAGCAGGAGAACTCGGCGACTACCGCCGCGCTGCATGCGGCTTACACCGCGCTGGCAGCTAATGTCTACCGCGCGCTGATCGGGCAGTTGCCGGGTTCCGGCCGCGTGCTTGGCGTGCACCAGTATGGTGGCAAGGTCTACGCCTTCCGCAACAATGCCACAGGCACGGCTGCCGTAATGTATGTCGCCACTAGCAGCGGCTGGTCGGCAATCACGCTGGGCCGCGAGATCAGCTTCGTGCAGCGCCAGTCTACCGTGACGCTCACCATCTCATCGCCCGGCATCGTCACCTGGAACAACCACGGCCTGTCCGCAGGCGAGCGCGTGTTCTTCCAGACTGATGGCGCATTACCTACCGGTTTGAGTGCTGGCATTCCCTACTTTGTGGTGTCGCCGGCCGCGAATACTTTCGGTGTGGCGGCGACCGCTGGCGGTACGCCGATCAACTTCACTGGCACCCAGTCCGGCACGCAGACAGCCTACCTGATTGCGACCCAGATCAACGATGGCGACACCATCACCGGGCTGACCTCCGGTGCTACAGGCGTGGCTCAGCGCGTGCTGCTGCGCTCCAGCACCTGGACCGGCTCGCCGGCCGGCAGTATCGTCTTCACCAGCGTGACCGGCACATTCGTCAATGGCGAGGCGCTAAGTGTGGGGGGCACCGCGCGCGTCAGTGCGTCCAGCGCAGATACTGCGATCACCCTGCTGCCCAACGGTCGCTATGAGTTCGACAACTGGAACTTCGGCTCGCAGCAGAACACCGAGCGTATGTATGGTTGTGACGGGGTCAATCCTGGCTTCGAGTTCGACGGCACCGTGTATGTGCCGATCCACAGCGGCATGACGCCCGATGCGCCGAGCCACATGCAGATCCACAAGAATGCGCTGTTTTACTCGTTCAAGTCGAGTATCCAGTTCTCCGGCCCTGGCGAGCCGTACTCCTTCAGCCCGATTCTGGGCGCTGGCGAATTCGGCTGCGGTGACACGATCACGAATCTGCTGTCTGTACCGGGCGGCGATACCGGTGGCGCGCTGGTGGCTAAGACCTTGAACCGCACTTTCGTCCTGTATGGCAACGACTCGTCCGACTTCAACCTGGTCCCGTACAGCTATGAGGTCGGCGCCGAGGCCTACACCATCCAGCTGATCAACGGCGTCTACAGTTTCGACACGGGAGGCATCAGTTCGTTGGCCACCACCCAGAAGTTCGGCAATTTCGTCACGGCCACCGAGTCGGACAAGATCAACACTTACCTGAACGGCAAGGTCGGCATGTCGTCCGCATCCTGTATCAGCCGCAAAAAAAGCCAGTATCGCCTGTTCTTCTCGGACAATGAAGCGGTCTTCGTCACCTTCGGCGGCGGCAAGCTGCTGGGCATGACCACGATGTCGTTTCCGCATGACGTGACCTGCATAAGCTCGATGGAAGGCGCCAGCCGGCAGGAAGAAATCTACTTCGGCTCGACCGATGGCTACGTGCGTCAGGCCGAGATCGGCACGTCGTTCGACGGGCAGGCGATCAACTGGTTTGCCAACCTGACCTTCAACCATTTCAACTCTCCGCGGCAATTGAAGCGTTTCCGCAAGGCGGCGGTCGAAGTCACCGGGCTGGGCTACGCGCAGTTCAACATGTCATCCACCATCGGCTATGGCTCGGCCGAGTTCTCTGCCAATCCTACTGAACTGCTGACGACCATCAGTTCGCCCTTCAACTGGGACAGCTTCAGCTGGGACCAGTTCATCTGGGATGGGCTGGCGCTGTTCCCGAACGAGGCCGACCTGTATGGAACCGCCGAGAACCTGTCGCTGTACTTCGGGGGCATGTCGGATGCCTTCCAGCCGATCACGCTCAACAGCGCAATCATCCACTACACCGCTCAACGCCTATTGAGGTAAGGACACCATGGCATCGACTGAATACTATTCGCATACTGGCTACCCGGCTTTTGGTTCACTGGGTTCGTCGGCGCCGATGCGCGCAGAACTGGACAAGATCCAGGTCGGATTTAGCCGCATGCCGGACTTGGCCGGTAACGCTGGAAAAGTGGTGGTAATCAATGCACTGGCTACCGGCATGGATGTTGCCACAACGACTGGTACTGGCAATTTCGTGCGCGCTAATGATCCAACTTTTATCCTAACCGATCTCACCACCAACAATTCCACCACGCTGGCACACGGCTGGCTGCCGAAACTCTCAGGCAGTACGTCGCAGTTCCTACGCGGTGATGGAAACTGGTCGCCGCCACCTACCTTCTCGCTGATTGAAGACGTGCGCACGACGAACAGCATTTTAGTTGCCGCCGACACGGGCAAGGAGATCAAATACACCAGCGGCACATTCACTCAGACCTTGAGTGCTGCCGCAACGCTGGGATCTGGGTGGTGGGCTTACCTGAACAATTTCGGCACCGGCACTATCACGATCGACCCGAACGGCGCGGAAACCATCGATGGCGCTGCGACTTTCGTGCTGGCGGCAGGTGTTGCTATCCTCCTGATCTGCAACGGTACTAGTTTCTCAAAAATCATACTGCAAGAGTCTGGCGTCAGCGAAGTGGTGGTCAATACCGGCAATGGGTTTGGCTCAACCAACACCCAGATCCGGCGCTTTACGACAACACAAACCAATACCGGTAGTGCTATCACCTATGCGGACAGCGCTACCTTGGGTGCTTCATTCACAATTAATGAAGATGGCATTTATGCCATGACTTTTGTTGGCCAAGGCGGTGGTTCTGGCGTGGATACCTATGTTGGTATTTCTTTGAATTCGGCTCAGCTTTCAACCGCCATTGAACTGATTACTGCCGCAAATAGGCTTGGTGTTGCAACAGCGACGACTTTCGGATCAGTTTCGCGTGTTCAGAGATTAGTAGCTGGTGACGTTATCCGACCACACTGTACTCTGCCAGCCAATGCTGTGAATGCACAAGCTGCCACCATGTTCTCTATCCGAAAGCTGAAAGTGCTATGAGCCAATTACTTGTCAATGATCCCTATGCGGGACAGCAACTGGTGGAAGTCACCGAGAGCGGCAGCTACTTCGACCCGGCACGCGTGCTATGGGATGAGCGCATTGATGGACCGCTGCCAGAGATCACGCTGGGGGGCATGGTTCGCCAGGGCGACACGCTGGTATTCGATCAGGCGCAGATGGACGCCGATTTGCTGCTGAAGAATCCTCAGACGCTTGCCCAGCACAATGCGCCGATCCTTGCCGAACTAGAGCGGCTGGACATGAAGCTGATCCGTCCGCTGAGCGAAGGCGACCAGGCGCGCGTGGCATCGATCATCGAACAGAAAGTCGCCTTGCGCGCACAACTGAAGAAGGAGTAAGCCATGGCCGAGCAAAGCACTGGAGACTTCCAGACCAAGCAATACAATGGCCAGACCGTGCTGACCGACCCACGCTACATCGAGAATCTGAATAGCGCGGTGGCCGACTACAACAAGGAAAAAGGCACCAGCCTGTCGGCCAAGGATTATGACTACATGCTGAATCCGACCACGGCCGGCGCGCGCTGGGGCGATGCGGTACCGGCAACGGGCACCGGCTCCACGGGTGGCGGTCTGCTGACGCCGCAGGCGCCGACAGCATCAAATCCTGCGGCAGCGGCGACGACGACCGTACCCACCACGGCAGCGGTGGCGACTTATAATCCGACCAAGCAGACCGTTTCGCCGGAGTCGCTGGCGTCGAACCAGCTGTCCGCCATTACGGCGACCGGCTCGCAGCTGACCGACCAGGCCAAGGCACAGGCGCAGGCCGCCGCCAATCGCCGCGGCCTGCTGAACTCCAGCATCGCAGCGGAAGCGGGCCAGCAGGCGGTGTTGAACACGGCGCTCCCGCTGGCGCAGCAGAATGCCTCGACCTACGCGAATGCCGATACTGCCAATGCACAGTATTCAAATGCGGCATCGCAGTTCAATGCCGCCGCGCAAAATACCGCCAACCTCGCTGGCCAGCAGGCCAGCCTGTCCCAGCGTCTGGCAGAGATTCAGGCCAGCACCACAATGTCGGTGGCCGACAAGCAGATCGCGGCACAGAAGGCGATCGCCGATTCGGAGAACGCCAACAAGCTGCAACTCCAGCAATTGCAGTCTGATACCCAGAAGGCGCTTGCCAACATGGATACAGACTCGAAAACCAAGCTGGCCCAGATCGACGCCGACAACCGGCAACTGCTGCAAACGAACATCAGCGCGGCCAACATCTATGCGCAATACGCACAGGCTGTGTCGCAGATTTCGCAAAGCAAGGACATGGATGCCGCCGCCAAGCAGGCCGCCGTCGACAACCAGTTAGCGATTATGCAGCAGACGCTCAAGGCCATCGGCCAGGTCAGCGGGCTGGACCTGTCGAAATATTTCCAGTCAGCCGGCAGTATCAACGGCGCACCGCCAGCGACCGTGAATAGCAATCCTGATTACCAAGGCACCTACGGACAATGACCATGGACCGTCAACACTGGATCGACAAGCTGTATGAGCAGATCAAGGCGGAAGTGCCGATCACGCGCGCCGCCTACGGCAACAGTCTGCATGGCTGGGATATCGAGCCGATCATGCTGGGAGACGAGGCGATCGGCGTGTATATTCGCCGCGGCCACGAGACGCACATGTCGCTGTCGAAAAAAAACGCGCTGCGCCATGCGCGCCACGTGATCCGGGTCTACCTGACTGCCAATCTGGAGCGTCTCGGCTACCTGGTCACCCGCACCGATGGCAATGCTGCCGATGACCGCTTCCTGAAGCGCCTCGGCTATTACGAAACCGGCAAGGAAGGCAGCTGGACGCTGTACCGCCTTGATAAACTGAACATTAAATAAGGAGCTAACCATGCCCATTGTCGCAGTCGCAGCCGTTGCTGCCGGAGCCGCAGTCGCCACAGGCGCTATCGCTGCCTCCACCGTCGCCATGGTCGGCTTGGCTACCACCGTTGTAGGCAAGATCACCAAGAGCAAGGAACTACTGCAGCTGGGCGGCGGCATGAGCCTGGGTGCTGGTCTAGCCTCGGCCGCCTCCAGCATCTTCGGCGGCGCGGAAGCAGCGGCCAGCACGGGTGCCGCAACTGCCTCCACCGCAGGCACGGCAGCAGAAGGCGCTGGCGCATCGGCCGGTGGCATCTCCGGCGCTGCAGGCACCTTGGAAGGCAGCGAAGCGGTCGGCTCTGCGCTGGAAGGCGCAGGCAGCGCTGGTGCAACCGGGGGCCTTGGCGGCGCGGCTGCAGCAGAAGGCGGCAGCACGGGCGGCTTGCTCAGCGCGACGCCGCAGGCCAGCAGCGCGCTAGGCGCCTCGCCGCAGGCTTCGTTTGCCACCGGTAGCGAAGGGCTGGGAATTGGCCAGACTGCCGCGACTAGCGCGCCACTGACCTCCGTGGCATCGGCCATCGCACCACCGGCTTCGACTTCCGCTTCCGGCCTGTCGGCATGGTGGGGCGGTCTGTCCGAAGCGACCAAAAACAAGTTGCTGCAGGTTGGTGGTCAAGCCGCCAATGGTCTGATGGAAGGCTGGTCGCAGGAACAGCGCCTGGCCTTTGAGCGCGAGCGCCAGAACCTGGAGCAGCAGAAATACAACACAGCGATGGCGAATGCCTCTGCGCAGCCAACTGTCCGTTTCCAGCAAGTTACCCCAGTAGGCCAAGGCACCGGCCTGCTCACTCCACAGCGAGGTTAATATGGCCGGTCTTCTGACTCCACCCCAAGACGATGCCGCAGCAGGCGGCGCACAGCAGGCTGCACCACAAGGCGCTTCTGCGCAGAACCTGAGCGATCCGATCCTGCAGCAAGTCGAGCAGGGAATCGAAGAGAAGGTGCCGCCGGACCTGAAGAAGGATTACGACTCGATCGTGCTGGCCGGCATGGACGTGATGTTCAATCCCAAAACTTCGGACCTGATCGAGCAGCAGCTCGATGCGCAGGGCGATATCGTAGACAACGTCGCCGACGGCATCTCGAAGCTGATGATGATCATCTACAACGAGAGCCAGGGCCGGATGAGCATCCCGGCCGCTGGGCTGGCCTGCGTCACCCTGATGTGCCAGGCGCTGGACTACTGGGAGAAAACCCGCGATGGCCAGGTTACCGATGATCTGGTGGCGCAGGCGACCAAGGCCACGGTGATGAAAACGCTGCAGCGCTTCGGTATCTCGCAGCAGCAGGTCGATCAAACGGTGGCGGCCGGCCAGGCGCAGGGCGGTGGCCAGCCAGAAGCAACGGAGGCTTAAATGGCAGGCTTGGGACTTTTACTGGGCGGCATCGCTGGCGCTGGCCGCGGACTGGCCCAGAGTGCAGCGGAAGACCAGCGTGTACTGGATGAGCAACGTCTGGCACAGCAGCGCGCGCAGCTGGAAGAAGAGAAGACGGCGCGCATTGACGAAGCCCGTGCGGCGCGCCAGCGCCAAGCCGGTGTGCAGCAGGGGCAGGACATTCAGGCCGAAACCCAGCGCCTGCAGAACCAGTCCGATGCCGCCGCCATCAATGCCAAATACGGCTCAAACGCCACGGCAGAAGACGTGCAGGCGCTACGCGGCAACGAGGCTGCACGGCAAGCCTATGGCCTGCTGAGCCCAACGCGCCAGAGCGATCTGGAAGCGCGCGCTACAGCGGCCGAGAACCTGGGCTATCTGGATGCAGCCAAGGAAACGCGCTCGCAATTGCAGACTGAAGTCAGCAACAAGCGCCAGGAAGCTAGTGACACGAATACCAATCGTCGCCTTGACCTGCAGGAACAGCGCCAGAAACAGATCGATGATTACAACCAGCGCCGAGAGGATCGCCTTGACCGCCTGGCGGCTGCGCAACTCTCATTCCAGCAGGCGCGTGCCGGCAAGGAAGATGCGCGTTCAGAACAAATGGCTGAGCGTGAGCAGCGCGCCGCCACCGCGAATGCGCTGCGCGGTGCCGAGTCCGATATCAAGCAGCTGTCGAAGGACATTGCCGACCCGCTGCTGGCGCCGGAACAGAAGCAGGTCATCCAGCGCCAGCTCGACAGCGCCCGCACCGAAGCGCGCCGCTACCGTTCCGCACTCTCTGGTGCTGGGCTGGAAGGTTCGGAAGCGCCGAGCAAACCGTTCAATCCTGACGACTTCCGCACCGGTGGTGGCGGCAGTTCCGGTGGATCATCGCGCGCCACGACGGTGCCGAATCCACTGGGCCAAGGTGCTGCACCAGCGCCTGCAGAACGTGCCAGCCCTGGACAGCAGGCGGTGCGTGCGCTGGACATCGCCATCAACAACACGGTGCGTGACCTGACGGCGGCAAACAACCGAGGTGACCAGGCGGAAGTGGCGCGGCTAAATGATCTTCTTCAGCAGCAACAAGCCGCGAAGAGCCGGGCGCTCTGATAAGCTGCACGAAGCAGTGCATTAACGCAACTACATGGGGATGAGATGGACCTGAACTTCGATTACGATGCAGCGCGGAGTGCCGGCTACAGCGATGATGACATCCTGAACGGCCTGCAAAAGAAAGGGCTGCTCGACTTCGACCTGGGGGCGGCCCGCAAGGCGGGTTACAATTCTACGGAAATCCTCAGTTCCATCCTGCCCCAGCGTGCACCGGAACCACCCAAGGAAAGTAGTAGCCTACTGCGCCGCGCGGGCGATATCGGTATCTCAGCACTGAAAGGCGCCATCAGCGTGCCGGAAACAGCGGTCGGCTTGGCTGATATCGTGACCGGCGGCTACGCTGGGAAGGCGGCCGAGGAACTGGGATTCCGCCCCAAGGAGGCCAAGGCTGCGCTGAACGAACTGTATTCCCCTGAGCAGCAGGCCGCCAACCAGCGCGTGGCCGAGGCCAAAGGCTTCCTGCCATCGATCGGCGCGATGGTGTCCAACCCCAGCACGCTGGTGCAGACGGGTGTCGAGTCGATTCCTTCCATGCTGGCTGGCGGCGCGGTTGGCCGCGGCCTGGTCGCTGGCGCTGGCCGTCTCGGCCTGGGACTGGGCGAAGTGGGTGCCGCAGCGGCGGGGGAAGGCGTGGTCGGTGGTGGCCAGGCGGCAGAGCAGATCCGGCAGGCCAATGAAAACGGCGAACTGACGGCCGGCCAAGCGCTCTCCGCGCTGGGCTCCGGCATCGGCACCGGTATCTTTGGTGCTGTCGGCGGCCGCATTGCGCACAAGCTGGGCATCGGCGATATCGACACGGCGTTGGTCAACTCCGGTGCGCCAGTGCAGAGCAGCAAAGGCGTGATCCGTCGCCTGATCGAAGGCGGCGTTTCCGAAGGCGTGTTCGAAGAACTGCCGCAGTCGATCCAGGAACAAATCTGGCAGAATGCCGCGCTCGACAAGCCGCTGCTGGAAGGCGTCGGCGAGCAGGCGGCGCAGGGCTTGCTGGCTGGCGGCCTATTCGGTAGTGTCGCTGGTGCTGCGCTGCATGGTCATCCCGCCGCACAAGCTGCGGAAGCGGTTCAGGGCGAGCCACAGCGCCTTGGCTACAAACCCGACCCGCTCCTGGTCTTCCCCGATGGCTCGGTTGGGCGCCAGTCAGATGCCGACAGTTTCATTGCCGGGCTGCCAGAAGACCAGCGTGTTGCCGCACGAGCGCGCCTGTATGGCTATCAAGAACAGCAGGTTTCCGAGAACGATGTGCTGCAGGCGCAGTCGGTGAATGATGCCATCGCCGTAGCCAACCGCGCCATTGAGCAGGGCACGCCGGAATACCAAGCGCAGAAAGCCGACGAGGTGGGCAAGGCATGGGATGCCTACCTGGCCGAGCAGAGCCAGCGCCGTCAGACGGAATACGATGCCGCCGAGGCTGCACGCCGCAGCCAGGAATCGGCCGCCATGCTGGAACAGCAGCGCACTCAGCAGGTTGAACAGGCCAATGCCATCACCGAAGCACAGGGCTTCAACCAGGCTGAGCCAACGGCCATGCAGCTGGCCATGCAGCGCGCGCAGGAGCAGCGCCAGTCGCGGATTACCGAGGCGCAGAATCCCGATGTGACGCAGGCCCGCGCCATCCTTGATGCGGCAGGTGTCACCGGCAATGAGCGTATGCGCGCGCTGCGCAGTATCCGCACGGGCGAGAACACGCTGGAAGACTTGGCCGATGCCCATCCACCGAAAGCGACGAATGTTGCAAATCAACTACAGAATGCACAGCCGCTGCCACAACAACGGATTGCTGGCGCTGAAGTACCTCAACAACTGCAACCTGCTGAAGCGGCAGGACGTACGCCGGGCGCGCCGCTTGCTGAAGAACCCGGCGGCGCGGGTGCCAGCGGACCTGCTGTATCTGTTCCGGCTACTGCAACTGGCGCAGGTGAAACCGCGGCGCGGACTGCTGCCGCACTGAGTCGCATCACCGGCCGCCACGTCAATGGCGAATGGAATACTTTCTCGCCGCAGTCCGGCTCGCTGGGCGTACCGCGCGAGGTCATGCCACAGGTGAAGGCTGAAGCGCGTGGCGCGCTGACACAGTTTCTGGCAGCGCGCGGAATCACACATGAGCCAGCGCGCGAAATCCCTGCTGCCAGCCTGAAGCCAACCCAGCAGGAATTTTCCGAAGCCAAGGTCCGGCAGGCGCAGGATTATCAGGGTGGCGAGCGCTCGATCCTGGTGTCGTCGGACGGCTATGTGCTGGACGGCCACCACCAGTGGCTAGCGGCGCTGGCCAATGACCAGCCGGTCAAGGCCATCCAGCTGAATGCGCCGATCGCCAAGCTGCTGGACGAAGTGCACGAGTTCCCTAGCGCGGAGACGGCTGAAGGCGCACCACAAAAGACGGCACAAAATATTCCAGAAAATATTCCAGAAGACGATGGCTCGGATATCCCGGTCGCCTTCATGCGCCGCGTCAAGGTGCCGCACGAGGTCTGGGTGCAGGACGAGAACCGCTATGAAACCGTGCAGCTGGGCGCCGACAAGGCACTCGCCAGCGTGCGCGAAGACATCACCAATTTGGAAGCACTCTTGAAGTGCATCAGGGGCTGACATGCATACCATGACCCGCGCCGAGATCGCGGCGCAGAACGGCAGCAAGAAGGCAGCACCTGAACCCCAGCGCGCGCCATCTGATGCGGACCAGGTCAAGGCGACCATGAATGATGTTGCCGACCGGCTGGGAAAGTCGGCGCTGATCATGGCCGCCAGCGCGGAAGTGATCGCCAAGGCGGTCACCAAGCAGCCTGAAAAAGTTCTGGAAGCGGTGATTCACCGCGATGAAAACGGCCGCATGAGCGGCGTCACTATCACCGTCAAACCAAAGGAGTAATACCATGGCATCAGGCGCTTATGTCGTCCCGGATAAGGCAAAGCTTAATTTCGTCAACGCCACCAACCTGATCGGCGCGAACGCGGCCAACTTCAAGATGGCGCTGTTGACCTCGTCCTACACTCCCGCCAATTCGACTGATGAAGTCTTTGCGGACGTGTCGGCTAACGAGATCGCCAATGGCAACGGCTACACGTCCGGCGGCGTGGCGCTGACGGGCGTCACCCTGACGCAGACCTCCGGCACCGTGAAGTTCACCAGCAATCCGGCTACCTGGACCGCCTCTGGCGGCTCGATTCCAGCGTGGCGCCGCGCCGTGATCTACTACAGCGGCACGCTGAACAGCAAGGTGAATCCGATCGTCGGCCACTTCCTGGGTGATACCACGCCGACCGATATCCCGGCGACCACCAGCGGCAACACGTTGACCGTCACGCAGAACGCCTCCGGTATTCTGACGATTGCCTGATCGGAGCCGAGATGACGCCAGAACAACTGCAAACCCTCGGCACCGAGGTGCGCAACGACCCGGAAGCCATCGGCTATGCCCAGTACCTGCCGGACAGTCCAGGATTGGTGGCCGACCTGCTCAACGCGCCGACCCGCTCCATGGTCAAGCCGCTGCCTTCCGGGACCGCCAAAATCTGGGCGGCCGCAGGCCCCTACGCCAAGATTGTGGACGCCTCGGAGAACAGGGCACTCAATATTGCCGTGCGCGCCTCCTGCCTGGTGGTGCGCGATGAGTTCATTTCGGCCGGCACCATCCATATCGACCAGCCGAAGGTGCGCGCCATGTTCGATGCCTGGATCGTTGCAGGCGTCATCACGGCCGATGAGCACGCCGACCTGATCGCCGAAGCCACCGTCGCCGCCAGTCGCGCAGAGCAGCTGGGCCTGCCGCCTGTCACCATCTACGACCTGATCGATAGCGGAGTCATCGCATGAGCACCGTCAAGAACGCACAAGGCAGCCGTACCCAGCTCTCCGGCGCATCGGCCGCGCTCACCTCCTTGGCCTCGGCTACCTACGCCGTGTTGGGCACCATCACCCACAATAGCGGCGGCAAGACGCCACTGGACTGCCTGGTCGAGGTCTACTGCAAGCCGGGTACGGTATCCAGTCTGAAGCAGCTGACCATCTTTGCCCAGAAAAGCCTGGACGGCACCAACTTCGAAAGCGGCCCGACTTCCGGCACCACCACGACCGACGAGCCGAACCTGACCTATGTCGGCACTGTTCCACTGAACAGCAATACCACCTCCGAGCGGCGCATTTTCAGTTTGGCGCAGGTCTTCGGCTCACTGCCCTTTGCCACCAAGCTGATCGCAAAAAAC
The DNA here is from genome assembly GCA_035571715.1 of Ramlibacter sp. Lineage (GTDB taxonomy): Bacteria > Pseudomonadota > Gammaproteobacteria > Burkholderiales > Burkholderiaceae_C > Ramlibacter. The sequence goes on along the minus strand of DATNCB010000563.1, from coordinate 20,402 downwards.
GAATCCGGCGCAGCGCTGTCCGCAACCGGCACCGACAACGACTGCTACACGATGGACATTACCGGCGACATTACCTAATCCAGTATGGCTATCGCGCTGAAAAACTCGGCACGCCTGCAACCCCAGCAAGGCGCGCAAATCGACTGGGCCAACCCGATCACACGCGGGTTGGCCTTCTGCCATGTGCAGGGCCAGAACGGCAGCGTCTTCGGCTTTACATCCGGCGGCAACTCCGTCACCGCCTACAATGCTGCCACGCTGACCAATACGCCGCTTGGCCGCGGCGTGCAGACTTCGTCCTTCCTGTACGATACAGGCACTACGCCGATGACCGGCACGGCCTACTCACTGCTGATGGCTGGTAACTGCATGAGCACCAGCGCCATCCAGAATGCGCTGGATGACGACAACGATACCGGCTCGCCGCGTTGCTTCCAATTCCGCATCAATGCCAGCAAGGCCGAGCTGATCACTTTTGACACCAGCAACAATCCCTACTTCGCCACCGCGACGGCCATGTCCGCTGGCAAGCTGGCGGCCGGCTTCGTGATGGGCGCCTCGGTCGCGGGCAACAACATCGCCGTGTTCCAGAATGGCGCCAAGACGGCCAACACAGCAGGCGGCACCCAGCGCCAGCCCACAGGTAACACGCGCGTCGGCGGCCACAAGGGCGCGGGCGGGTCTGCCTGGTCCTCCGGTGGCATGGTCCTGGCAGCAGGATGGAGCCGGACATTGTCCGACTCCGAGCAACAGGCGCTGGCCGATAATCCATGGCAGCTGTTCAAGGGGCCGGTGCGGCGTCTGTGGGTAGTCGCTCCTGCTACTGGCGGCAATGCCGTGACCCCTGATACTGGCGTCCTGACGCTGACCGGTCTGGCGCCGACAGTGGCCCAGAGCGCTAACCAGTCGGTGACGCCGGGCACAGCCGCGTTGTCCATCACCGGGTTTGCGCCGTTGATCGCGCAGCCGATTGCCGTTTCCCCTGCCACCGGTACGCTGTCGGTTACCGGCTTCGCGCCGTCCATTGCGCAGCCGCAAGCGGTCAACCCGGGTGTCGGCATCCTGACCATTGCCAGCTTCGCGCCCACGGTGTCGCAGAACATCACCACCAACGTGAATCCAGGCACGGGCGTGCTGACGCTGGCAGGCTTCGCACCGTCCGTGGCGCAGACGTTCAACCAGACCGTCAGCCCCGGTGTCGGCAGCCTGGCGATCACGGGCTTTTCCCCGTCCATCACCCAGCCGCAGGGCGTGACTGCTGGCACCGGCCAGTTGACCATCAGCGGGCTGGCGCCGACCGTGTCACAGGGCTTGCCAACTGATCCGCGCTACGGCCGCCCGCGCATCGACATTTCCGCTGGCGCGTGGCTGCCGTCCACTGGCACTTCGCTGTCAGCGATGATTGGCGAATCGGTGCCGTCGGCGTCAGATTACGCCTACACGGATTCGGTGTCGTCGTTTGAGGTGAGGCTCAATCCTGTAACTGATCCTGGCACCAGTTCAGGGCAGGCGGTGCGCTATCAAATCTGGACCGATGACGGTGGTCCGATGACGGTGCATTTTCTGCAGGGCGCGGTAGAAATCGCCAGCTGGGTGCACGCTTCAACGCCGATGAGTGCCACAGTCTTCGAGCAGTTTCTGACGGCAACGCAATGCGACAGCATCACTGATTACAGCAATCTGCGGTTCAAGTTTGAGGCGCTATGACCGCCTTCGTCGGCTTTGCTGAATTCGACGTGCTGGCGCAGCCGAGCCGGGCCTATGTCGGCTGGGCCGAGTTCGATGCACTGTCCACGCCATCCGGTGCGTACGTGGGCTGGGCGGAATTCGACACGCAGGCGTTCGTGCCAGAACCGCCTCCCGTGCAAGGCCGCGGAGGTGGTGGGGATCGCGGGCGCACCTTCCCACGCTTCGGCAAGCGTTATGACAGTGTTAAAAAGCAATACAATGTCTATATTGAAAATGTGGATGAAGCCGAAGAAGAGGACATCCTGATGAAAATTCTGATGGAGATTGCAAGCCATGAGCTTTAGTTCCTGTGTAGCCAGCCTGTCGCTGGGCGGTAAGCTGCCCATCACCGAGCTGCGCGAGAATGCGGCGGCGTACCAGAAGCGCGGCATGTCGTCGGAAGCAGCGCTGGAGCGTGCCGTGGTCGACCGCCTGGACATGGCGCGCATGGAGGAACGCTCCATCATCGCCACCGTGCGCCAGCAGTACGAGGCCAAGGGCGGCAAGCCGCGCCCGGCGCCAGCAGTCACTCAACCGGAGGTGCAACATGCTCAAGAAATCAGCCAGCAAAGCCGCGTTCAAGGAGAACGTGAAAACGGAAATCGCAGCGGGCAAACCACCGAAGCAGGCGGTAGCCATCGCGTACTCCGAGAAGGAACGCGCACAGAAGAAGCCGCGCGGCCTGCTCAGTCCCAAGTAGTCTCGCGCGTCGAGATTCCACGCCAAGTCGCCAACTTCGAGCTGGCAGCGCGGCAGGCATGGGATGAACAGTGGAACGCGCTGAAGAACCAGGTCCGCGCCGGCAAGGTCACCGAGCAGGATGCCGCGCGCGTGAAAGAGATCGCCGCTGGCCGCCAGTCCGAAGCCGCCAAGCAGCTTGGAAAACTGGTCGCCGAAGTGCGCAAGCGTCCCGCCACCACCAACCCGCAGACGGAGCAGCGCTATGCCCGACAAGAAGCTGAGATTGCCCGCGCCAAGGAAAGCGCCGCAGCGCGTCGCCCTGCCAGCGAAACCGAGGCCCAACCAACACAGCCAGCTAAACCAGCCGGTGAAGTAGTCGAGCGCTACCTCGGCCAGTACGGCAAAGGCATGTCGCAGAACAATGCCAATGCGGAAGTCGCCAAGCGCAACCGTCTGAATGATGGCATCACCTGGCGCTCGGAGGCGAACGAGGATCTCGGTTACGACCGCTACGAGGTGGTCGGCTACCGCGAGCAGGCCGAGCCCATCAGCAAGTCGGAAGCCAAACCATCCGGCGGCATGACAGCGGCCGATGTGACGAAAGCGACTTCTGCCCTGCGCGCCAAGTGGCTTGGTTTCCAGCGCACCAACATCGTCCAGAGCATCGAAGACCTGCCACCGGAAGTGCGCGCTCGCGTCGACGCTGACAGTAGCACCGAGGGCTTCTACGATCCGCAGACCAAGGCTGTGTACCTGATCGCCGACAACCTGGCGTCGCCGGAGCGTGCGGCCTGGGTGGCAGCGCACGAAGTAGTTGGCCATGGCGGCCTGCGCATGCTGCAAGACAAGAGCGTGAACGAGGCGCTGAATCTGGCCGGCGCCAACCGCTTTGTGAAGCAACTGGCCGAGGCCATTCAGAAAGATCGCCCAGCGGTCACTGAGACGGCTACTGAGGAGGCCGTGGCCGAACTGGCTGCCGCTATCCAGAACGACGATTTCAGCGGGCTGTCCGAGCGCTACGGTGTGAACGTGCCGGAAGCTTCCCGCAACGGTATCCGCGGCGTGGTAGGCCGCGTGGTGGAAGCCGTGAAACGCTTCATTGCCAGCATCACCAAGCAGCCGGTGGACAGCGTGACCAATGCCGATGTGCGCGCGCTGGTCAGTCAGCAGCAGGCGGCGGTAGAAGGCCGCACCAGTGCCGAGCGTGCACCGCGCGCCGAGCCCGCGCTGGCTTCGCAGAACGAAGTGGACAACCGCACTGTCGAGGTGGATGGTGTGCGCCATCCGATCACCGACAGCCGCGGTCAGCTGGTGGCGCCGGACATGGAGGGGCAAATCGCCTTCTGGCGCAATTACAAGGGGCCAGTCAATGCCGACGGCCGTCCGATCCTGGCTGACCCGACCGAAGGCATCCGCTACAGCCAGGCACCGGTCGGCGAGGAAAAGGTGCCGAAGTGGGCCGAAAACCTGTCCGATGCGCAGAAGGCCGCGCTGCGCAAGTCTGGCGCCATCTACACCGAGAAGACGCTCAAGCAGAAGGTAGCCGAGCTGAAGGAGGGCGCGCTGAAGAAACTGCAGTACGGCATCCTAGACCAGTTCGCACCGATCAAGGATCAGCTGGGCAAGATCCCCTACGTGCTGGCGCGCATGGCCAAGAATGCCGACGGTACGCTGGAGTCACTGATGCTGTACGGTCGGCCGCAGCTGGACGCCGAAGGCGGCATGACGGTCGACACCACAAAAAAGGGCTTCATCGAAACCATGCAGGCACTGCAGGGGGAGCATGACCGCTTCTTCTCGTGGATGGCTGGGCGCCGCGCCGAGCAGTTGAAAAAGGAAGGCCGCGAAAATCTGTTCACCGACGAGGACATCAGCGCGCTGTCGACGCTGAACCAGGGCACCATGAGGGATGGCAGCAGCCGCGAGCAAGCCTACCTGCGCGCGCAGAAGGACGTGGCCGAGTTGAACAAGTCGGTGCTGGACATCGCCGAGAAGTCTGGTCTGATCGATCCCGAGTCGCGCAAAATCTGGCAGTCCGATTTCTACGTGCCGTTCTACCGCGTCATGGAAGAAGGCGTCACCGGTCCATCGATCAAGTCCGGCCTAGTCAACCAGAAATCGATCAAGAAGTTGAAGGGCGGCACCAATAATCTGGGTGACCTGACGCAGAACATGCTGATGAACTGGTCGACCCTGCTGACCGCCAGCGCTAAGAACCGCGCCGCCAAGGCTGCGCTGGATGCGGCCACCGCCATCGGCGCCGCCACCGAGGCAACTGAATCCGCCGTGCGCGACATGGCGAAGTCGGCCCAGACCAAGGCGGTGTCGTACATGGAGAATGGCGCCAACCGCTGGCACGTAGTGGAAGACGAGCACCTGCTGGCAGCAATCAGTGCACTGGAATTCAACGGCTACAATAACCAGGCCATGAAGGTGATGAGCGCCTTCAAGAACTACCTGACCCGCGCCGTGACGAGCCTGCCGGGCTTCAAGGTGCGCAACCTGATCCGCGACTCGATCGGTGCCATCGGCGTGGCTGGGACCGACTACAACCCGCTGACCAACATCAAGAATGGCTATTCGCTGCTGCGCAACAAGGAAGAAATGGCGCAGCTGGTAGCTGGCGGTGGCATCTTCCGCTTCGGCACCACTATGGAAGGCAATCGCGGCGAGAACGTCAAGCGCCTGATCGATGCGGGCGTGCCAGCCGATACCATCCTCGATACCAAGGCCAAGATGCAGGCGTTCCTCGGCAAGCTGTGGCACGGCTATCAGGAACTGGGCGACCTGTCGGAAAACCTGAACCGCGCCGCCCTGTACAAGAAGCTGCGCGCCGAAGGCAAGAGCCATCTGGAAGCCTCGTTTGAAGCGCGCGATCTGATGGACTTCGGATTGTCCGGCGCATGGGCTGGCGTGCGCGCGCTGAATCAGGTGCTGCCGTTCTTCAACGCCCGCCTGCAGGGCCTGTACAAGCTGGGGCGTGCCTATAATGATGACCCGAAACGCCTGGGCGCGGTGATCGGCGCCGTGGCGCTGGCCTCGGTGGCGCTGATGATGGCGTACAAAGATGACGACGACTTCAAAAAGCGCACCGACTCCGACCGCAACAATTACTGGTGGTTCAAGATCGGCGATGTGGCCTACCGCATCCCGAAGCCATTTGAGATTGGCGCTGCCGGTTCTGCCATCGAGCATCTGACAGCGCTGATGGTCGACCCGGAGAACACCAACGGCAAGCGCTTCGCCGACCAGCTGGGCGACCTGGTCAACGGGCAGTTGGCCATGAACCCGATCCCGCAGGTCTTCCGCCCGCTCATCGACATCTACTCGAACAAGGATGCCTTTACCGGCCGGCCGATCGAATCCATGGCCATGCAGCGCCTGCGCCCCGAGGACCGCTATACCTACAACACCAGCGAACTGGCGCGCCTCTTGAGCAAGTCCGGCGCCTTTGTCGATCCGCTCAGCCTGGTCGCCGGTACAGGCGTCAAACAGCTGTCTCCGGTGCAGATCGATTCGCTGATCAAAGGCTACTTCTCCGGCGTCGGCACGCTGGCCACGTCTGCCGTCGATGGCCTGCTGCACCACAGCGTGATCGACCGCGGCGAGGCGCTGCCGGCAAACCTGAAAACCTTCGCTGGCTCGTTCGCCGAAGAGCTGCCGACCAACACAAGCCGCTACGTGGACATGCTGTACTCGACCTCGCAGGACATCGAGCAGTCCTACAACAGCTACCGCAATGCGCTCAAGAACGGTGACATCGAGGAAGCACAGCGCATCCAGCGCGCCGAGGGCGAGAAGATCGCCAAATACCACCTGGTCGAAGCGCTCAAGCGCAACGAGTCGAAGATCACCCAGCAGATCCAGCGCACCATCAACAGCAAGGAACTGACCGGCGAACAGAAAGAGGGAATTGTGAAACGCCTGAAGCAGCAGCAAGACATGATTGCACGGCAGATTGCTACGCGAGCGTGATGTATCCCTGTGTCAGCAGGCCTGACAGCATGGAGCCGGTCAGGCTGATGCAGGCCAGGCACCAGAAGGTGCTCAGCCATGCACGGCGCTGCTGGCGCGTAGTCAGAGCGAAGAAGCAGAAGATGGCCAGCCATGTGGCCCAGAAGATGAGCGATCCCATGCAGCCGATTATAGGCACGAGATTTACGCCGGGTAATTAGTTCCCAATCGTGCTGCTAAAATGTGCAACAGTAACATTCCACAACCGCAATAAAAAGAAGGAGTTAAACCATGTATAAACTGCACGCAGGCAACGGCAACCCACCGCCACCACCACCGAAGAAAGACGCAACCGTCCCGTCCGCGAAGTCGAAGAAAAAATGATTTCGTACGGCGTCCTGCTGGCCCTGGCGCTGGTGCTGAACATGCGCGACCTGCGCATGTTCTGGCTGTGCCTCGTGGTCGGCGGCGGCATCTTTCTGCCGATCCCGGACGCCTATTTCTATCTGAACTGCGCGCTGGTGGAACTGACGGTCGCCTTCCTGGCTTACCTGATTGCCACCAACGCCAGCAAACCCGTCGTGCGAATTTCCATCATTCTGATGGCCCTGCATGGCCTTGGCTGGTGGCTCAACGGCTATCCACCGGAAAGTCCTTACCATGTACTCGTGCGTCTCTGTGAACATGCAGAGCTGATCGCCTGCATCGTTCTCTCCCATCACACAATGAAAGAGAGGGCGCACCATGCCTGACTTCGACAAACCATGGCCGTACGTTGTCGCATTACTCGTCGTGATCCTTGCCTACTTCCTGAAAGATGCCCATTCCGAAATCAAGGGCAGCCTGCGCAACAAAGCGGACAAGGACGACATGCGCCGAATGGAGGAATCCAACCAGCGTGAAATCGAACGGATCGAGCGGTTGTATGAAACGAAGTTCGCCACCGTCGTGATCCAGTTGCAGGAGCGGATCAACGCCGTGGAGAAAAACCTGTCCGATCTGATCCTGAAACTGCTCAGCAAACAGTGAGGAAATCATGAAGCTTGTCGATGACTGGAAGCAGGCATGGAAGTGGATCTCAGTCCAGAGCATGACCGTGGCCATGGCCATTCAGGGTGCCTGGATGTTCATCCCAGAGGACATGAAAGCCTCCATCCCCAAGGAGGTCGTGCACGGTGTCACCATGGCGCTGCTGTTCGTAGGTATCGTCGGGCGCCTGAAGAAGCAAGGGAAAGACGATGCTGCGAATTGAAGAACTGCAGCAGATCATGCCGCTCTCCGGCCAGCGCGCCACACGCTTTCTGAATCCACTCAATTCCGCGATGAGCGAGTTCAGCATCACCAGCCGCGAGCGCATGGCAGGCTTCCTGGCCCAGCTGGCGCATGAATCCGGCCAGCTGCGCTATGTGCGCGAACTGTGGGGGCCAACACCTGCCCAGCGCGGTTACGAAGGCCGCAAAGACCTCGGCAATATCCATGCAGGCGACGGCGTGCGCTACCTTGGTCGCGGCTTGATCCAGGTCACCGGCCGCGCCAATTACGACACCTGCGGCAAGGCGCTCGGTGCCGACCTGCTGAGCAACCCTGAGTTGCTGGAGACGCCGGAGCTGGCCTGCCGTTCTGCGGCCTGGTTCTGGTCGACGCGTGGCCTGAACGCACTGGCCGATGCCGGCGAGTGGGAGAAGATAAGCCGCCGCATCAACGGCGGTGCCAATGGGCTGGCCGAACGCCTCGCCTTCACCCGCAAAGCACTGGAGATTTTTACGTGATCCCGATTCCCTCATTCGTGCTGCGTGCAGCACTGGCGCTGGCCGCGGTCGGTGCGCTCTGGTTCGCAGGCCACCGTTACCTCGAACAGGTTGAGCAGCGCGGCTATGACCGTGCTGTTGCAGAAGGGCTCAAGCAGCATGCCAAGGATATGGCCAAGGCCCAGGAAGAAACCGAGTCCCTGCGCGCTGCCATGCGCGACCAGGACGAACGCCGTTACCAGGAGAACCAACGCCATGAAGCCCAGATTGCTGACCTTGAACGCCGCGCTCGTGCTGGCGCTGTGCGCCTGTTCTGCCCAGCCGCCAGCACCGTATCAGCCACCGCCGCGAGTGAAGATCGACCCGCTGCCGCCGGACGTGGCACAGAAGAAGGACAACCGCTGGTGCCTGACGCTGCTGCGGACGTTCTCCGCATCGGAGCAGGTATTGCGCGAGACGTGCGAGATTACAACGACCTCCTCCAGCGCTACGAAGCCTGTCGTGCCATAGCCGATACGGGCGAGTTCAAGCCATAAAAAAAGCCCGCGTTCTGCGGGCTTTCTCTTTACCAGGCTACCAAGTTACGGAATGGCCTGACTGTTTGCCGCATTAAAGGCGCCGCAGGAATCGCTGGCCGAGCGCACGCCCACGGTGTAGGTGAATTGCGACAGGCCGCTGGCGCAGGTTACGGACTGGGCGGTTTTCGCGTTTGCGTACTTAGTCGAGGTGCCCAGCTGGAAGTAGCCGTTGGCATTGGCAACGCCGGCCAGCTTGCTGTAGGCCACGTTGCTCGGATCAGCATAGGCAGTCACCACAGCGACAGGCTGGCCAGTGGTATCGACGCCGAAGCGGGTCACGCGCAGCTCAGCCGGGGAAATGCTCTTGTCGAAATCGACAGCACCTTCAACTTGCACCAGAACACCGGAGGCGGTCTTCACAGCGAATGGCAGGGAACCCGCCATCGCAGTACCAGCAGCCAGCAGCGCAGCGGCGGCCGGCAGCAGGGAGGTCATTGCTTTCTTCATGTAGTTACTCCTTCAGGATTTACCGGGCATCCCCCGGATGGGTACTGCACGAACAAAACTCTACATCATTTCCATTTGGAATGTGTTACTCGTGTGTCATGTAGGAGTAGGCTTACACTTCCAGGCGCGCGCGAAGCTCCTTGATCGTGTCAACCAGAGAACGAACGCGATTAACATAGGTATTCAGTTCCGCAGCGATCGGTGTATATGGTTGCGGCGATTGGCTACTGATAGGCGTCTCGCTGGGACAATTACCACCAAGAACCATGCTCAGGTCTTCTTTCAAAAGGCTCAGCTCATGGTCCGCCTCGACCAGCGATGCATGCAGCATCTGCATATACTGAGGAACCTGCTTTTCACGAGCTTCGACGCGGTTTAGGCCAGTATCCATCAGAGTCTGGCGTTGCTTCAGCAGATTCCCACTTCCCATCATTTGTCCACCTTCCATCATGCTATTTCTCCTTGATATTCCGCGCATGGCCCGGCGCGGCATCGGGATTACAGAATCGGTCCTACCCAGTCAGGGTGCAGAATGACGATGTATTCTTCTCCCTTAAATTGTGGTTCATGAGCTGACAGCGTCGAGTCAATGATGAGGCGGAATCCCTCACTAAACCCGACCTCGCATTCCATGATCGGCTGCCGCGCATACTCGGCATTCTCTGGGTAATTACGCTCCCAGCGCAGCCGAGATTGATCCTGTAAATACCTGCCGCGTGGTGTGAGAGAAACCAGATTAGCGCCATGCCATGACAGTCTTGAGACGCATGGAGCGATCGGAACGAAGCCATTGATTTTCAGTATCATGTCACACCCACAGCTTGCGCTGCGCCTCCAGAAACACCGCCGCAAGAATGCCTACTTCCAGCTGCGGGATCGCGCGCAGATAGTAGATCATCGCCACGCGGATATCGCGGTATTCTCCGGTTGTCAGATCGAGCAATTGGGTATCGCGCTTGCATGCCTTCGACATGGCCATCCAGGCAGCAACGGCGCGTTCATACAGCGCCCGGTTGCCCATGCGTGCCCAGAGCAATACGCCAGCCATCAGGTGCTCAGTGAGCGTATTGGCCAGCGCATGTGTAGCCTGCCCGCGCTTTGCCGCATCCAGCGCGGTGAGTGCAATCATGTGAATCTTGTCGACTGCATCCTGGTCCGGCTTGGCCTTGGCTTCGATCACGGCGAATGGACTGCGCTTGTCACGATACTTAAAGCTGGCCATCAGTAGCTCCTTCTACAGCTGGCTGCAGGTCTTGCTGCCGGTCCTGGCACGCGTGGAACAGCGTGTCTTCCAGGCGGATGAGCCAGCGGTGCTCGTCTTCGCTGTCGGCCATGCGCAGGTGACCGCTCTGGTTCAGCGCGATTTCTTTGTGCGCTGCCTTGATGACGGCCTGCACGTTCTGCACAGTGGCCGCGCGCAGATTGCGCGTGATAGTAACGAGCCAGCCGAGACGGTTCAGCTCATCTGTGATCTGGCCCCAGCGGTTGGCCGGCGCGCCAAAGTGGATGCCGCAGTACCACTCTTTGCTGCCGGTAGTGCTACGGCTCATCGTGCCGAGCATCGGACAGCTATGTGCAGCGCAGTTGCAGTAGTTGATATCGTCGCTCATTCCTTACCTTTCGGCGCCACCAGCGCCTTGATCTTTGCCATCTCCTGCGCGATACGCGCTTGTCCGGCGGGATTGTATTCGAGTTGTCCAGCAACCGGTGCAGCGGAGATTGGCAGCAGCCCCTGCTCGACACCCTGTTGCAGCAACATCTGGCGCTCTTCATGCGTGCCGCCACCAGAGACACGGTAGACCGGCGCGCGGTTAGCCAGCTTCTCCTGTTCCACGATGCGCTCGTAGCAGGCACGGAAGGCCATGCGCGCGGCGTTCACATCGGGCGGCTCCTGCTCCAGATATGGCGCCGCCAGCGCCATGGCTTCCGTCGTGGCCTGGTTCAGCAGGCAGGGTGGCCAATTGCCGGTACGGTAATCGGTCACCGTCTTGCCGCGCCAATCGGTCAGACTTGCACGTGGCCCCGGCTTCGGTATGCGCGCCCAGGCTTCGTCGGCTGATACCCACGCGATGCTGGCGCGCGCCTTCATAGCCTCACGGATGTAATGCGGGTTCGGGCGCCAGCGGCCATCCTTGCCGTTCATGTGGTCTATCAGCGCGCGCTGGATCTGCACCAACTCCAGGTCCATCAGGGCCGCGAACATCAAGTCCAGGTCGCCATCACTGTACGGCTCGCCCTGGCCGATCAGGTTGCGTGCGTCAACCATTACCGCCTCGAACTTTTTTCGGTCAGTTGGACGCATCAATCACCTCGTCATCAAAGCTGGAAGGCGGCAGGTCTGGAATGCCCCAGCGATCGCGGCGCGCGGCGCGCTCGGTGTCGCTCTCCTTGATGACCTGGCGCCGGTCTGTCTGCTGACGCCGTCCGGTGTGGCGTTGATCCAGGTGCTGTGGAAACTGCTCCTTCAACTCGTAGACATCCTGCCAGCTCTTGCGCGTGGATTGGTCGAGCACAGCTTCCGGGTCCATGCCGCGCTGGCGGAAGCGCTCCAGATCGTTCAGGATCAGCTTCTGCGCGCGCTCTGTCGCGGGCTTCTTGATCTTCACGCGCATGGCAAGAAACGCTTCCCACGCTTCAAGCGGAAGCCATGCCGGAAGTTCCGCGGCTTCCTTAGCCGCTTTCTTGGCCGCTGCCTTGCGCTTCGGCTGAGCCTGAACCTTCAGCTCGTCGTAGGCATTGAGCAGCGCCACCAGATCGGCGGTATGCACGACCGTCTTTGGCGACGGGAACTGCGCTGCTTGCCGCAGCGATTCATGGTCAGACATGGGCGCTCTCCTTGGTGGTGGTTTCGACAAACGACAGGTAGCGCTTCAGCAGATCACCGTAGCGTTTCTCGGACTGCGCCCAGCCATCGACGGTTGGTACTTCGCGGTCCAGGTCGAGGATATAGCCAGCCATCTTGCTCGGCTGACGCTTGTCCTCTTCTTTCGGCAGCACCGGCACATAGACGCGCGGCATGCCGACACTTTCCATGAATGAGCAGATCGAATCGCGCACGGCCTGGTTGTTGACCATCGGAACCAGGTTGCTGATGTGGGTCATGTTGTCGGCGTGGCGCGCTGCAGCGAGTCGTTCCAGCGCGTAGCTGGCGACCTGTTTGCGGTCGGCATCTTCCGGGAAGTCGAAACGGTAATCGGTAGGGTTATCGTGGCAAGCGGCTACGGCGCCGCATGCCGTGACTTTCATGATTTTCATTTGCTCTCTCCAAAGCAGTAAAGGTTTTCACGCCGAAGCGCGAACTAAATTATTGCACTTGTGCATGACCAGCGCAATCGTGTTGCTCAGTCTTCCATGATCGAATCAATGGCGGCGCGCAGGCGGTCGGCGATGCGCTGCTTTGCTTCCTGGATCTGCTGCTGGCCGAAGGCTTCTCCGCTGATGGTCAACTGCCGGCCACGTCCAGACTTGCCCTTATCGCGGAAGACTTCAGCGGTCAGGAACCGGCCGCCGCACTTCGGGCATTTGTAGGCGCGGCTGACGAAATCCTGCTTCTGGCGCGTGTCCACGCAGCCCATTTTCGTGCCGTCTTCTGGGCAGATCATAGGAGCGCTCCTTCAGGCTTTGCATTCGGTGCTGGGAATGGGCGACCTTCGTGATGACAGGCCAGCGACAAGATCGCCAGTGCATCGGCTTCGTTGTCATCGGCCGGCGCGAAGCCGCGCTGCTTTGCACAGGCTATCATCTTGTCCTTCTTTGCATTGCCAGCGCCGGTCCATTGCCTCTTTATCGTGCCCACACCAAATGCGTAAAGTGGCACGCGTCCATTCGTGAAGCACCACGCCTGCAGGATCGCCAAGAAGCCGCCATAAGCATGTGCCGAGAGGACACCCTGGTGTCGCTTCACATCCTCATAATAAATGGCATGGATGTCGCCGTGCGAGTTGCGCAGCTGGTTCAGGAAGGCCATGAAGGCAAGGAAGCGCCCACCATGGCCACCGTGCTTGCCCGGCGCAAAGCCTTCGCTGCCACTGCAGATGCTGCCGTCACGTTTCGTGAGCGCCCAGCCGAGTTGCGAGCCGATGTCGATAGCCAGAATATTCACTGGCCCTCCGGGAAGTGGCGGTGCTCATCTTCCGCTGGATGCGCGCACTGATGCACCTTGTTGATGGCAAAGGCCACGCCGCACGAGAAGGCGAAGATCAACGCCGCCAGCCCGAACAGCAGCATCAGCACGGCAGCCGGATACAGCGCATCGGCCCGGTACAATTCTTCAAGCAGGTTATTCATTATTTTTCTCCAAGTAGTTCAGGGTAAAGTTTCAGCCGGTCTTGCTCCCAGCGTGCGTAGGCTTGTTCCCAAATCAAGCGCCGTTCTTCTTTTCCCAGCTTGCTGCCGCTGTCGATCGCTGCGTGGCATACAAAGCACCCAGGAACTGTGAAGCGGTGCGGCGCCTTCATGCCGATGCCCTTTCCTCTGCTGGCAGAATTGCTATGGCACGGCACGACAGTTTCTGGGTCATGATTGCAGACACCCGGTATCGCCAAATAACAGCGCTGGCCACGGCAGACTTCCAGGAAGCGTTCGTCGCCGGCATGCGCTATGCGTTTCGGCTTCTCCGACTTCGGCTTGCTGGTGCGCATGCGCGAGCTGCCGCGCGCCATCGGCGCCTTCGCCTTAAGCGCCGTCTTGCGTTCGAGCGGCTTGGTTCCGGGCTTCATGGGCGAGCGCTTCATGCAGCCCCCGTAACCGATGGTTCGAAATTAGAACCACCCACGCCAAAGAGATCCATTTGCCCCTCGGGGGCGGGCGCAACCCTTGGCGCGGCCGGCGGCGCTGCGAGATCAAGTTCGTGAGCAATGCGCGCCTCGGCAATGGCCACGTACTCTGGCGTCATGTCGATGCCGATGAAACGGAAGCCTTCACGCACGGCCGCCTTGCCGGTCGATCCACTGCCCATGAACAGGTCGAGCACGGTACCACCTGGCGGTGTCACCAGGCGCACCAGGTAGGCCATTAGGTCGGTTGGCTTCACGGTCGGATGGAAGTTGCCGTTGCGTTCGGCCGCCAGGTTCTCCGCGTCGCGCAGCGTGCTGCCGTGCTGGAATTGTGGGCCCGGATCCTCGAGGCCTTCGTTGCGATCGGCGCGGCTGGCCTTGGCGCAGTACTTGAAGCGCTCACGCAGCGACGGGTCGCAAACCCTGGCCCCATGACCCAAGATCATCGCGATGATGGGTGACGTGGCATCGTCGGCAGAGCCAGCGATATTCGAGAGGCTTTGAATAATCATCGTGGTGGATGTCAGCGCGAGAACTTCCGCAGGATTCGCATGGCTTCCGGTCTTTGCCGGCGTGCTTATATGCAGCAACTCTAGCGAGAACCTTTGCTCGATAGACTGGATCGCTTGCATACTTGGCGCGGCGTTCTGCCCGAATTCGCTCGCCATGTCGCTCATAAACCGTCGAATCAAATTGCTTAATGGCTTGCCCACGTGGAGCGCCGCGATTGCTGCAAGATTTTGAGCAAAACCGTCGACTTGGCTTAGCAGGGTCGAATTGTTGACCGCAGTATTCGCATTGCATTCTTGCTCCGATTGAACTGTGTAGAAAAAGCGGGCGGCGCTTCCCTTGTCGCCGTGGAAGACGCCGGCAACCCTCTCACGCTCTCCCGTGACGCGGCCCACGCTCGCCGCGCTGGCCTCGGTGCCGCGCACAGGCGCGCTGGCACCGGCTTCGCGCGGGAACAGTGCCACCACTTCCGCACTTCCGTCGTGGATCAGGTTGGCGGGCCAGCGGCCTGCGTCGCCAATCACCCCTTTTGACGAAAGAACCTTTCCGGTCGTGCGCGCAGTGCTTTCACCAGACACCCGACACTCATCAATGTTCAGCGCCCCCACACCATGTGCCAGCACATTTACCGCCACGGTTCCGACCAACGGCTTACGAGCCACGCAGATGGGCTCGTGGGCAGGTTTAAGGGCAGTTCCCCAGCCATCCCATTTCTTGGCATCGTCGGTAGTGGGGGTGAATTCGGCCTTTGGCCCATTACCCTTCCGAAATTCTTTGAAATGTTGACCGGGTACGCGACTACGACCATCCCCAGTCACTTGCGAGTCGCTTCGTCCGGTCTTGGCGAATGCTTCTAGTGCCTTGCTTACGTCCAGCGACTTAGGGAATCCTGACCCATAGACCCACATGATCTGATCCCGTATATCGAACCCAGCATCTTCGATTGCACAGGTCATACGGTGGTAGGTTCGGCTCCCGCTGAAGGCCAGCAGGTGGCCGCCAGGCTTGAGCACGCGCAGCGCTTCGCGCCACATTGCTACGCTGTTGGCAATCCCACTGGCATCCCAGCTCTTACCCATGAAGCCGAGCTCGTATGGCGGGTCGGTGACGATCGAATCGACGGAGTTGTCGGGCATGGTGCGCATCACTTCGATGCAGTCACCCAGGTGAAGTGTGTAGGGCTTTATCACGCCACCTCCAGCACATCGCAGGGCAACCCAAACAGCGCTGCCACCAGCGGATCACGGCGTGGCAGAATCGTCGCATTCTGCCGCGGTTTGCACGGCACTTCGGCGTCATCGGTGCATTGGTGCACGAACGTGCCGGGCATCAGCTCCAGCGACCGGCGCAGCTTGCGCGGCTTCGGGTTCGGCATAGGGCCGAGGAAAGAATGCGCATAGCGCTCGACATCATCCGGCTTGGCTGTCAGCGTCACGAACGCCCAGCGCGCAGGATTGTAGTGCAGGGTCACGATGTGGTCTTCCACCAGCTTGTAGCAGTATTTCCGCAGACCTGAGCGCGACATTTTCATGGTCGTGCTCAGATCGCATATGTTGTGGGACTCGCGGTCGGCGAGGATGGCCAGCAGTTCACGCATGCGCATATCTGCGCGCAGCGTGGCCGCTGTAGTTCTTACTCTGGTATCCGTCATCTTCTTCTCCAAGTGGTGAGGATGGTTTAACTACTTACCGCACAGGCGCACAAGGCAGGCCATCTGCGCCAGTGCTGTCTGCTTGCCGCGCTCGTCAAGACGCAGGAACATGGCGATCATCTGCACGGCACGCTGGTCGGGCGGCGGTACATCTGGCAGCTTGGTGGAAAATTCATAGTCTGGAATTGACAGGCTTCCGATGCTCATAGCGATCTCCTTTACGAATACGCAGGCGGCACAATAGGAACAATCGGTTTCTCGCGATTGCCTTTTTTTGAAAATCGAGCTGCCATTACCTCATCTTCATTTATTTCAATGCCTGGGTTAATCCAAGCAAATTCACCGTTCAGGCGCTTTGCCGCAAAGTTATAAGCTGCTGCTGCCAATTCAGCAGTTGGAAAACAACCAAGGTTGTACCGTTTTTTATTGCTTACAATTCTCGATGTCCAGTGCTGTAGATGTTCCTGCCAAGCTATGCCTTTGTACCGATGCTTGCCGTAACGCTTCGGAGTATTGGCCATGTTCTGCATATGAGTACATTTCCGCAAATTTCCTCGCTGGTTGTTTAAGCCATCACCGTCGATATGATCAATGTTCTTTATGCCGGTAATCTGGTTGTGCATTCGCATTGTTCGGCGTTTATCGCCGATCTTATTTGAACGAACGGCGTAAATCTTATTTTTTGCTTGCTCGGCAGACCATTTCCACTGGCTTAAAAACTCATAATCAGAATCGTCAACAATGCAAAATGTTTTTGGGTGTTTCTTTGTACTGATGTCAATAAGCCTCATGATCAAACCTCGAAAGAATTTTCAGCATCCCCTCCATGCTCGATTCAATAGGGGCTTCGGGCCAAAGGGCAGCGCAGCAGGTTGCAGATCGCATGAAGGTGCACATCTTTTCGAAAAAGTCGCGTACCTCTTCCTCGCTGGCTTCCTCAAAATTTTGGCTGCGCGGGATGGCCTTCCACTCGCCGTTCACCTCGTCGGGTATGTAGGACACGAAGCCAGCGCCAATTTTCAGATAGGCTCGCAGCAATTCGAAGTCATCGAAAAGGTCTTGCGCAGCATAAACCGTCGTCATGACAGCGAAGATGAGCCGATGAAAGGCACTATTCCGCGTGCGCTTCAGGTCGATCTGGAAATACTCGCCCTGCGATGCTTCGTTGATGGCGCGGATAAAGCGCGACCAGGCACGTTGATCCTTGTCCGTGGCGCCGCGCACCATTTCAAAAAGAAACAGTCTCATCGCATCGGCTTCCGGCGTGCCAAGCTCCAGCTTGGCGTCGGTCTGCTTGACGAGCACCAGTTTCATGATCAGGCCGCCTGCTTCGCGCTGATCTTCGCGCGCCACGCGTTGACATCGATCAGCGCCGCGCGGTGCTCCGGCAGGTCGATCAGCGGGATGATACCGAGCGCCTTGCGGATATCCAACACCGCCCAGCCGGTCAGTTCATGAATCTTGACCTGGTAGGTGGCGTTCAGGCTTAGCCGGCCATGACGGAACTTGCTCAGCACGGCCGGATTTTCGACCATCAGCGCCGCCAGTTGGGCATCGTTCTTCAGCGACAGCTTGTCCAGCGTGCGGTCCAGCAGCTGGTTCTGGCGGTTCGAACGCACGGCAATTTCCGCCTTCGTCATGTCTTTCGTAATTCGTTCTCGCGACATTTACTTACTCCATGGAAGTTAATCAAACACAACTTATTTCCCACAGAATACTGGTGCCGTTCGGCAAATGCAAGGGAAATATTTCTCCGATAACTTATTGCGTTGTTGAATTATTGGTGCTAGGCTATCGTTGTCGTCTAGCAAACTGTTACCGACCAACCACAAGGAGAAAAGCAATGCTGGAGTACATCAAACGCCACTGGGCTGCGATTCAACGGATGCGTCGCGAGCGCGTCGAAGCCGAGCGCAAGGAAGAGGAGCACATGAACGAATGGCGCCACGACGAAACCTGGAGCGAGTTCGTCAACCGCATGGGCAAGGATGACCACGCCGTGCTCGATGTGTGCATGTTCCTGCTGGGCGCGGTCTTCGTCCTGGTGCTGGCCGTAGAAGCGTGGGATAAGGCCATTGCCTCAGGATTGAGCTAAAATCCTTGCAGCAACTTAACCGGAGATCACCATGGGATTGCTGACACCGAAAGAGCGCAAGGCATTGCCGGACTCGAAGTTCGGTTTGCCTGATGAGCGCAAATATCCGCAGCAGGATCGCAGCCATGCCGCCAACAGTAAGGCGCGCGCCGCAGGGCAAGTGAAAAAGGGCAATCTGTCCAAAGCCAAGGAAGCGCAGATCGACGCACGCGCAGATAAGGTGCTGGGCAAAGGCAAGAAGAAGTAAGATGTACGGGTGGCTCACGTACGAGCCGCTACATGGATGCTGGTTGAACCTCTATAGCCAAAGACGGACCTTAAGCAAGTCTGGTCGGGCCCTGCTAGCTTGGCAGGCAGCCAGCATCCATGTGGCAGAAGCGTATGTGATTCCAGAGAAAGACTGGCTTAAGCCGCAGTACAGATACCGAATGGCCACGGTAAATGCTCCGGGAGAAAAATTCTGTACACGCCACACGATTCACTCCCGTAAGGAGTGGCTACACGCATGCTGATTGGTACTCTTGCCGGAGTTAGGGGAGGTGGCCTCGCCTCTTTTCCAGTCGGCAGTCGTGTGGTGAAAGGAGAGCGACTACGCCGCCCTTAGGGATAGTCGGATGCGCAATGAGCCGAATCGGTACAGATAAGGCTGTACGTCTGCCGGGGAGCGCAAACTGGAGGTCGGGCCACCACTTAAGCCAATGGGGATTCACGCTCGACCAGCCGCTTGTACCGGTATCCGCAAGGATGTGAATGACAGCTTGGAAAGACAGGCGCCACACTGGAGCAGTTGCGATAAATGCGAAATGCGCAGTGGATCAAACAAGGGCCGTCAGCCGATCCACCGCTACCCTGTCCGCTTCGGGGTAGACTGTTCCAGTGTGGCAAACGTGCAACGCGTCATCATTCCCTGAACGCTGGTTGTGCAAGACCGCCGATGGCGTAGCGCGTTTGTCACTCGATCAATGACGGGTCAATGCAGTATCTGCTGGGTGCGTTGCGTAGAACGGCCTGAGTGGAGAATGCCAAGGAGCCTACGCAATCAGCTCCTGCCTGTCTCCAGTTTTTCTGCTGTTGAGTTTTCTTTTTGAGCATCTATTGCAGTCAGTCATTGAATTGTGGAATCATTGCTTCGTCTGTGTGGCAGCACAGGAAGCTGTGAGCTAGATGAAGCCGTTTAGTTCTCTCCTTTCCTAGGGTTAAATCCCACCGCTGCCACGGGGAAAGCTGAGAGACCTAAACGGCTTTTTTGCTTTCTGCGCCGCCACATGGACCGCGAAGTGGACGACGCGGTTGGAATCGAGCAATGCCCTGAATGGGGCTACACCACGAAAACACAGGCTTGCGTCGCACCCCGTACAGCCGAGGCATCGTAGCTACCGCGAATGCCGCAACTCATTTCTGACATGGTGATAAAGATGAAATGGGGAGTTCGGTGGGACTTCGGTTGGATTAGGGTTTATCAGGAATCATTGATGAATCTGGATCGTGTGACTGCCTGAGGAGGCATATCACCCTTGGCAAAACTATACCTAATACGCGCGAGAGAAAGTTTCGAATAACGCCGCAGGTCGCCACCTGCAAACCACTGAAGGAGAAAAAATTGGACTACGAAAATCTGACGTTGAAACAAATCCGTGAAATCGCTGCACTGGCCGGTGTAGGTTCCTCAGCGAAGGCTGCTGCACCTCACCCGTTCATCGGCAAGTATGTCATCGCGCGCTGCTATGCGGCTGGCGTGCATGCTGGTGAAGTTGTCTCTGTTGATGGCGACAATGTATTCCTGAAAAACTCGCGCCGCCTCTGGTCCTGGAAGGCAAAGGATGGCGTGGCACTCTCCGGCGTTGCTCAGCACGGCCTGAAAAAAGATGGCGGCAAGGTTGATGTGATCAACCCGGAAATCTACCTGACCGGCGTGTGCGAGCTGATCCCTACCAGTGACGCTGCGAAGGACAGTATTCATGGCTATCAATAAGACTTGGCGCTCCGGCTACGGCTCCGGCTCCGGCTCCGGCTCCGGCGACGGCTACGGCTCCGGCGACGGCGACGGCTCCGGCTCCGGCGACGGCGACGGCGACGGCTCCGGCTCCGGCGACGGCTACGGCGACGGCTCCGGCTCCGGCTCCGGCTACGGCTACGGCTACGGCTCCGGCGACGGCGACGGCGACGGCGACGGCGACGGCTCCGGCTAATAGGTTCTGAGAACACTTATTCTCGTTTCTAATAAGGAGAGGCAAC
>DATNCB010000562.1:0-1953 GCA_035571715.1 Ramlibacter sp. | reverse complement strand
CTGCCGCTCAATCCCGCCGGGATGGCGGCGGTGTCGCCCGATTCCTCGTTCAACACGGCGATCAGCTTTGCCACCAATACCAACTGGCAGGGCTACGGCGGCGAATCCACCATGAGCTACCTGACGCAGATGCTGGCGCTGACGGTGCAGAACTTCGTGTCGGCTGCCACCGGCATCGCGGTCGTGTTCGCATTCATCCGTGGTTTCGTTGCGCGCTCGAGCGGGATACTGGGGAACTTCTGGGTGGACCTGACGCGCGTGACGCTGTGGCTCCTGCTGCCGCTGTCCGTCGTCTGGGCGCTCGTACTCGCGCAGCAGGGCGTGATTCAGAATTTCGAAGGCTACAAGGAAGTGCAGACCATCGAAGCCTTGAAGTACCAGGAGGCCAAGAACGGCGCCGACGGCCAGCCGCTGAAGAACGCCAAGGGCGAACCGGTGATGGAGGACAAGACCACGGACAAGCAGACGCTTCCGATGGGCCCGGTTGCGTCGCAGATCGCCATCAAGCAACTGGGTACCAACGGCGGCGGCTACTTCAACGCGAACTCCGCGCACCCGTTCGAGAACCCGACCCAGCTGACCAACTTCGCCGAACTGCTAGCGATCCTGCTGATTCCCGCAGCCTTGTGCTTCACGTTCGGCCGCATGGTGCAGGACCGGCGCCAGGGCTGGACGGTGCTGGCCGCCATGGTGGTGCTGTTCCTGGCGGCGACCATTCCGCTGATGGCTTTCGAACAGCAGGGCAATCCGCTGGTGGCGGCGCTGGGCGTGGACCAGAGCGTCAACGCGGCGCAGGCCGGCGGCAACATGGAAGGCAAGGAAGTGCGCTTTGGCACCGATTCCTCCGCGCTGTGGGCTTCCGCCACGACCGATGCTTCCAACGGTTCGGTCAACTCGATGCACGACTCCTTCACGCCGCTGGGCGGCCTGATCCCGCTGCTGAACATCCAGTTGGGCGAGGTCGTCTTCGGCGGCGTCGGCTCGGGCCTGTACGGGATGCTGGTGTTCGCGATCATCGCGGTCTTCATCGCCGGGCTGATGGTCGGGCGCACGCCCGAATACCTGGGCAAGAAGATCGAGGCGTACGAGATGAAGATGAGCTCGATCGCCATCCTGGTGACGCCGCTGCTGGTGCTGCTCGGCACTGCCCTGGGAGTGATGACGGAGGCGGGGCGCGCCGGCATCGCCAATCCCGGCTCGCACGGCTTCTCCGAAATCCTGTACGCGTTCTCCTCTGCCGGCAACAACAACGGCAGCGCATTCGCGGGGCTGAGCGCCAACACGCCGTTCTACAACACGGCGCTGGGCATCTGCATGTGGCTGGGCCGGTTCGCGATCATCGTGCCGGTGCTGGCAATCGCCGGTTCACTGGCGGCCAAGAAGAAATTGCCCGTCACGGCCGGCACGCTGCCGACGCACGGCGTCTTGTTCGTCACCCTGCTGATCGGCACTGTGCTGCTGGTCGGGCTGCTGAACTATGTGCCGGCGCTGGCGCTGGGTCCCGTGGTGGAACACCTGGCTTTGTGGGGTGGCAAATGAACAAGGAAGTCACATTCAAGCAAATGAGCGAGCCAGCCGCGACCACTCGAGTGGACGATGCCGCGATCACTCAGATGAACAAGGAAGCGGTCAGCCTGCGCAAGAAATCGCTGACGCTGCTCGACCCGGCGCTGCTGAAGCCGGCCGTGTGGAGCGCGCTGGTGAAACTCAATCCAGCCGTGCAGTGGCGCAACCCGGTGATGTTCGTCGTGTATATCGGCAGCATCGTCACCACACTGCTGTGGCTGCAGGCCCCGGGCGACCCGGCCGCCAGCTTCATCCTGGCAGTGTCGGTGTGGCTGTGGTTCACCGTGCTGTTCGCCAATTTCGCCGAAGCGCTGGCCGAGGGCCGCAGCAAGGCCCAGGCGGCGTCGCTGCGCGGGCTGCGCCAGACGACCTGGGCCAAGAAACTCG
>DATNCB010000561.1:0-1329 GCA_035571715.1 Ramlibacter sp. | reverse complement strand
CACGGCGACATCGATTCGCATGTCGCGCGCCGTGTTGGCGCAATAGTCCAGGTCGCATTCCGGATCCTGGTTGAAGATGTTGATCGTCGGCGGGCTCTTCTGCTGCTGGACAGCCAGCACGGTGAATACCGATTCGACGCCGCCGGCGCCGCCCAGCAGGTGCCCGGTCATCGACTTGGTCGAGTTGACGACCAGATTCTTCGAAGCTTCGCCAAACGCGGCCTTGACGGCGTTCGTCTCGTTGAGATCGCCCAGCGGCGTGGAGGTGCCGTGCGCGTTGAGGTAGCTGACCTGGTCGGGATTGACTCCGGCATTACGCAATGCATTGACCATCGAGCGGCGCGGGCCGTCCACGTCGGGCGCGGTCATGTGGTAAGCGTCGGCGCTCATGCCGAAGCCGGCCACTTCGGCATAGATCCTGGCGCCGCGGGCCTTCGCGTGCTCGTACTCTTCGAGCACCAGCACACCGCTGCCCTCGCCCAGCACGAACCCATCGCGATCCTTGTCCCAGGGCCGCGAAGCCGTGTGGGGATCGCCATTGCGCAGCGATAGCGCACGCGCCGCCGCGAAACCACCGACGCCCAGGGGCGATACGCAGGATTCCGAGCCGCCGGCGACCATCACGTCCGCGTCGCCGCTTTCGATCATCCGCGCCGACAGGCCGATGGCGTGCAGGCCGGTGGTGCAGGCCGTGACCACTGCAATGTTCGGGCCCTTGAAGCCGAACTTGATGGAGACGTGGCCGGAGATCATGTTGATGATCGAAGCGGGCACGAAGAATGGAGAGATGCGGCGCGGGCCGCGAGCGACCAGTTCCGAATGCATGTTTTCGATCAGCGGAAGCCCGCCGATACCCGATCCGATGTTGCACCCGATACGCGTGGCCAGCTCGTCGCCCAACGCCTCGCCGGTGGGCAATCCGCTGTCGGCCACCGCCTGGCACGCGGCCGCGAGTCCCAGGTGAATGAAGCGGTCCATATGCCGGGCTTCCTTCTCGGGGATGTAGTCCCCGATGTTGAAGCCCTTGACCTCACCGGCGATCTTGCAGGCAAGAGCGCCCGCATCGAACTGCTTGATGAGGTCGATGCCGGGCTTGCCGGCAAGCAGGTTAGCCCAGGATTCGGCCACCGTGTTGCCCACGGGGCTGATGCAACCCAGGCCGGTCACGACGACGCGGCGGCGGGTCATTCCGTATCAGGCCTTCTGGTGCGCGTTCGCGTAGTCGATCGCGTTTTGCACCGTGGTGATCTTCTCGGCATCCTCGTCCGGGATCTCGATGCCGAACTCGTCCTCGAGCGCCATCACCAGCTCCACCGTGTCGAGCGAGTC
>DATNCB010000560.1:0-4327 GCA_035571715.1 Ramlibacter sp. | reverse complement strand
TTACCTGGTCGATGTGGATTGCTTCAGCGAAGTCTGCGGCCAGCCCATCAAGCCCTCCACGATTCGCCGCGTGGCGCTCGACAAACTGAAGAAAAACGGAAAGGGGGCCTGAGCCATGGACCTGATGTCGCCCACGGAATGCCTGTTGCAGATGTGCGATGAGCACTTCTCGCTCGAAGACTATCAAAGCGGCGTGCCGCGCTGGTGCACCGGCTGCGGTGACAACGCCATTCTGGCGGCGGTGCAGCGGCTGTGCCGCGATGAAGCACTGCGGCCCGAGAAGACGGTGTTCGTCTCGGGCATCGGCTGCTCCAGCCGCTTCCCGCACTACATGAAGACCTACGGTTTCCACGGCATCCACGGACGGGCGCTGCCCGTCGCGGAAGGCGTGAAGCTGTCCCGTCCGGACCTCACGGTGTTCGTGAACACCGGCGACGGCGACTGCTGCAGCATCGGCGCGGCCCACTGGATCCACGCCATCCGCTACAACATGAACCTGACCGTGTTCCTGCACGACAACCAGATCTATGGGTTGACCAAGAAGCAGGCATCACCCACATCACCCGTCGGGACGAAGAGCAACACCACGCCGCGCGGCAGTTATCTGGAGGCGCTGAATCCCCTCTCGGTCACGCTCGGAGTGCAAAACGTTTCGTTCGTCGCCCAGGCGGTGGACTGGATCCCCGAGTCGCTGTTCGAGATCGTCAAGGCGGCCTATCACCACAAGGGTCTGTCGTTCGTGCGGATCATCCAGCGCTGCCCCGAGTGGCTGCCCACGGCACTCGACCCGTGGATGAACGACCCCAACAGGGTGCAGCTCCTGCGCCACGCCGATGGCCTGCAGCCGAGCGCCGGCTTGTCCAAGATCTACAAGCAGCAGATCGAACACGACCCGATCAACATCGACCGCGCACGCGAAATTGCCAGCCAGGCGGACAACATTCCGGTCGGCATCCTCTACCGCAACCCCTCCGTGCCCTGCTATGAAGACCTGCGCCGGTCCGATCGGCTGGTTACGCCGGAATGGACCCGCTCCGGCCTGAACGCCGAGCTGGACAAGTACACGGTCTGGCCGCAAGAGGCTGCCCGCAAGGCCGCCTGAACCCAAGCTGCCGAGCCAACCAACACAGGTAACCCGATGGAAGCCGATACCCAAGCACATGTTGCATTTTTTCTGACCGGCCGGCGGCCGGGTGAGTACCTGGACCCGGTCGAAGGGCTGGACTTGCGTCCCGCCCTCTTTGCCGGCTTTCGCGACCTCACGCCGCTGCGCTACGATTTTCCGCTGGTGCTCGAGAGCAACGGCCCGCAAGGCGCGGCCGTCTCGTCGCTCTCCGGTCTGGTCGACAAGGCGTTCGAGAAAGCGGCCACCGGCACCGATGGCGAGCGCGTGCGCAAACACGGCTTGCGCCTGGAGCAGGAGATCCGCGCCCTTGCCGCCAGCGGTGTCACCGGCACGCTGTCGGAGCTTTGGGAGCAGGCTGCGACTCGCGCCGCGCCGCAGGGTGATGCTTCGTTCGACGACAGCCGCCGGCGCTTGCGCGCGGCGATCAAAGTCGATGGCCAGGTGGTGGACTGCGACGCCGCGCTGCCGCGGCGCCTGCTGCGTCACGTGTGGGAAGCGAGCCAGACGGCCAAGGCGGCGCAGTTCCGCGAGAACCTGGACCGTCTGGTCCTGAAGTTATCCGCCATCCTCCAGTCCGAGTTCGAGCAGTCCGCCAAGGGCCTGGCTGCGCAGCGGCTGCAGGCCTCCGTCGGTGACGGGTTTGCAGGGTCCTTCGATTTCGAAGCGATGTCGCGCATGCTCGTGAAGTCGCAGCCCCGCGCGGCCATGCCAGCCGAGCGCAAACGCCGCATCACCGAGCTGCTGCGGGTGCTGAAGTCGCAGCGTTTCTTCGCCGGCGGCGCGCTGGCGGACGCGGCCGCGAAGCCCTACACCTTCTCGTTCGACAGTTGCGCCGCGGCGCTGAAAGCCTATCGCGAACGCCTGCCCATGCAAGTGGAAGTGGCTCGGGCCCTCGCGGTCGCCGAACTCGAAATCGACGGGCAGTACAACCCCGAGCGGCATGACGACGTGTTCGAAACGTATGGCGAGGCCGGCCTCGACCCGAAAGAAGCAGCGGCCTTCCCGGACTACCTGGTGTGCATCGACGACGCCGGCCTGGACGCCCAGGAGAACGCGCGCCTGATGGAGATTCTCTCCTCCGGCCTGCCGATCAAGGTCCTGCTCCAGACCGACGACCTGAGCGAGGGCGCCGATCAGGCCGCCCGGGCGCCGGGCCTTCGCAGCAGGCAGCTCGCGAGCCTGGCCATGGGCCTGAACGAGGTGTATGTGCTGCAGTCGAGCGCATCAAACCTGTTCCAGTTCCGCGAGCGCCTGCTCAAGGGCGTGACATACCGGGGGCCCGCATTCTTCAGCGTGTATTCGGGCGCCAACGCGGCGGCCGCAGGCTTGTCGCCTTACCTGATGGCGGCCGCGGCGATGGAGTCGCGCGCGTTCCCCGCTTTCACGTATGACCCGTCGGCGGGCGCCAACTGGGCTGCACGCTTTTGCCTGCAGGCGAACTCCCAGGTTGAGCTCGACTGGCCGGTGAAGGGCTTCGCCTACGAGGATGAAGAGCACCAGAGCGTGACGCAAGACCTCGCGTTCACTGTGGTGGATTTCCTCGCCGCCGACCGCCGCTATGCCGGCCGCCTCGCACGGGTGCCGCGCGACAAATGGAACGGCAGCATGATTCCGGTCGACGAGTCGCTCGCGAAGGACCGCAAGGGCCTGCCCGACAAGGTTCCCAGCCTGCTGATGGTCGACGGTGAGAACAAGCTGCAGCGAGTGATCGTCTCCCAGAGCCTGCTGCGGCAAGCGAACCGCTGCCGCGAGATGTGGCACAGCCTGCAGGAGCTGGGAGGCATCCACAACTCGCATGCCGAACAACTGCTCGCGCGCGAACAAAAGGTGTGGCAGGAGAGGCTGAAGCAGGAAGCCGAGGCGGCTGCGACGAGCGCGCCGAAGCTCGCCCCTTCGGCCCCGGTGGGGGCGCAGGTGGCGGCCTCCGCGGCGGCTGCACCGGTTGTGGAAGCTGTCGAAGAGCCGGAACGCAATCCCGACGAGGCCTACATCGAGACAATGCGCTGCTCGACCTGCAACGAGTGCATCCAGCTCAACGGCAAGATGTTCGCCTACGATGGCAACCAGCAGGCGTACATCAAGGACGTGAATGCCGGCACCTATGCGCAGCTGGTGGAAGCCGCGGAAAACTGCCAGGTGGCCGTGATTCACCCGGGCAAGCCACGCAACCCCAGCGAGCCGGGGCTGGATGCTTTGCTCAAGCGCGCCGAAGTTTTCCTTTGAGCCCCGCCCGGGCGGCCACGGCCCGGGCCCATTGCGCCCGGGATTCCGGGTAGACGACGGTTTCTTCCAGGGCAATGTGGCCGGTGCACAGGTCGACGAACACCTGCACGCCATGCTGGAGTTCCGCCGCGTCGGGCCAGTTGTTGCCCGATGCGATGGCGCTGAGTTGAGGCGCCAGCTCGATCCAGTTTTCCTCGATCCAGCCGTGGTCCTGCTGCAGCGTGCGCACTGTCTCTGTCAGTGCGGGATCGCCACTGGCCAGAAGAGGCGGGAACACCGTCTTTTCTTCCTGCTCATGATGCTGGCGGGAAGTGCCTGAAAAGAAAGCTTCGATGACACCGGCCTGCCGCTGGGCGGCGGCATCCACGCCTTTGGCCTCGATCTGCCGCACCAGTTCCGCCAGGTCTTTCAGGTGCGCCAGGATCTCGCGGTGGCATGCATCGAGCGCCTCGAATGGGGTGGGCTCCGTAACGACTCGCATGGAATTCTCCCGGTGAAAAAGCGGCCAGCTCCATCGTAAGCAGAACGGGCACGCGCGACTTAAGCCAAGTCAATCTCGTACGCGATTTTCGCAGCCTGCAAGCGCGTCATGCGTTTGACCGCGGCGGACGAAAAAAAGGCCGCGCAAATACGCGGCCTCTGCGATCGCGGCCGCGTTGCTAGAAGCCGATGGACAACAAGCTCGCGCCAGCGACGACGGTGATGACGAGCGCGCTGCCATAGCAGGCCAGCTTTGCGACGGGGCCGGGATGGATGCCCACGTCGTGCAGCGTAACCTTGATGCGGTGTGCAGCATGCCACGCGAACAACAAGATGACGGCGAACAGGAAGCCTTTTCCGATCCAGTTCTGCGCGAAGGCGAGCACGCGCGGATAGCTCAGCAGGTCGGGCCCGAAGGGCCAGCCCAGCGGGGCGGCAATGCCGGTGATGAACACCAACATCGTTCCGAACAAGGCGGCCAGCATTCCGCCGCCGCCG
>DATNCB010000559.1:0-2161 GCA_035571715.1 Ramlibacter sp. | reverse complement strand
CCCAGCAGCGGCGAGCCGCGCACCGTGCTGCGCGCCACCATGTAGGCCGCCACCAGTGCGATCGCCGTACCCAGGGTCGCGCTCATCAAGCCCAGCAGGAACGTGTTCCACATGGCCAGCCGCGTGGCCGAGAACTCGAAGAACACGAAGTTGAAGTTGTACAAGGTCAGCGTGGCCCAGGTGAGTGGCTCCGAAACATTGCGTGTCAACGCGGTTTTCAGCAGTGCCAGATACGGCAGTATCACGGTGAACGACAGCACCAGCGCGACGAAGGCGATCGCCGTCGGCCGCCAGCGGCGCAGGCGGGTGATCCGCGGTTCCCCGCTCTTTCCGCCCAGCACGGTGTAGCCTTTGCGCCCCAGGATCCAGCTCTTGCCTTGCAGCAGCAGGACTGTGATCGCCAGCAGCGGCAGCGAGGCGGCCGCAGCCAGGCCCGGTTTCGGCGGAAACTGGAACAGGCTCCAGATCTTTGTGGTGATCACATGAAAGCCCGCCGGCAAGGCCAGGATGGCGGGCGAGCCGAACATGGTGAGCGCCTGCAGGATCGCGATCAGCGAGCCTGCCAGCATCGCCGGCAGCACCAGCGGTATCGTCACACGCCGCAGCGTCGTGGCAGTGCGTGCGCCGAGAATTGCCGAGGCGTCCTCGAGGTCCGACGGAACCCGGTCCAGGCCGTTGGCCACCAGCGTGAAGACATAGGGAAACGTATAACAGGCGATGGCGAAGACCAGGCCGCCGAAGGTGTAGATGTTGAGCAGCGGTGCGTCGTAGGGCTGCCCGCCAGTCAGATAGCGGTACAGCACATTGATCACACCGCTGTTCGGAGCGGCCAGGATTTCCCAGGCGATCGCGCCTAGAAATGGCGGCGTGACGAATGAAGCGGTCACCAGCGCCCGCACCACGCGGCGCCCCGGCAGGTCGGTGCGCGACACGAGCCATGCCAGCGGCGTCGCGATCGCGCACGACAGGGCGCCAACGGCCAGGGCCATGCCGATCGCCACCACGAACGGCCGGCGCAGCGTCGCGTCGCTCACCAGCGACGCGAAGTTGGCCAGCGTGAGTGCGCCGCTCTTGTCCACCATGCTGTAGTACAGCAGCCAGGAAAGCGGCAGTACCACCAGCACCGCCAATGCCAGTACCAGCAGAACGAACGCCGGCCGGAACAGGTCGATGCGCAGCAGGGGCTTGGGGAGCCGAGCGGCGATCGCGGCAGTCATGTTCCGAAATACTGTTCGTACTTCTTCTTGATGGTTTCGACCTGGCCTTCCAGCGCCGCCGCGTCCGAGTTCAGCAGCTTGATCTGCGCCAGCGGTGTGCGGCCGGGCTTTTCCTTGACCTCGCGATGGAACGAGCGCAGTCCGCCGACATCGCTGTTGGCCTGCTGGGCTTCCCTGCTGAACATGAACTGATAGAACAGCCGTGCTGCGCTTGGGTGAGGAGCGTTCTTCAAGATTGCGGCATTGCCCACCACCAACGGCGTTCCTTCAGTTGCGTAGACCGGCTCGATCGGCACGCCCGATTCCTTCAGCAGGAACACGTTGTATTCGTTGCCGTCCGCCATCACCGGACGTTCGCCCTGGGCCAGCTTCTTCGGCGGTTCGGTCGAGGACTGCACTTGCATCACGTGCTGCTTGCCCAGTTTCTCGAAATAGCCCCAGCCCAGAACCGGTAGCAGCGCCTGCATGCCGGTCACGATCGTGCCGCTGTAGCCTGGATGGGCCTTGACCAGTTTGCCGTTCCACTTCGGGCCGAGCAGGTCGGCGTGGCTCTTGGGCGCGTCTTCCTTCTTGACCAGCTTGCTGTTGTAGGCAATGACCGAGAGGTGTGCACGGTAGGCCGCATATTGGCCGTCCGGGTCCCGGTATTCCTTCGGCCAGAACTTGGCCACGTCGGAAGGAACGGCTGCCTGCAGCCAGCCGTTGCGCTTGAAGTGGACGAAGTGCACCGCATCCGATGTCTCGATCACGTCGGCCGTATAGATCTTGCTGCCGTATTCCTGGTTGATGCGCTGGAAGATGCGTTCGGCGCCCGAGCGCTCCACCTGCACCTTGACGCCGGGATACTTCGCTTCGAAGGCCTTGGCCAGTCCTTCGGCCACTTTCACGTCGGTGGCCGAATACCAGACGACCTTGCCTTCCTTGACGGCTGCGGCGACCAGTTC
>DATNCB010000558.1:0-8620 GCA_035571715.1 Ramlibacter sp. | reverse complement strand
CTCCACGCCGGCGGCGCCGTGATCGGCGCCCAGGCGAACCGCCTTGAGCAGGAAACCGGCACCGTTGGGCGACACCACGTAGACGGCTGTGAGCTCGCCCCGGCGCAGCACCGCGCTCGCAGGCACGACCACGCGCCGTTGCGGGCCCGCGGCAAATCGCACGTGCACCTGCTGTCCCGGCGCGACCGTGCGCGCGGCGGCGGCGGGCAGCTCGAGCCGCCACTCCAGCGTTTGCGCCACCGGGTCGGCCGCAGGCAGCATGGCGCGAGCCGCGGGGCTGATCCATTGGCCGCCGCCGTCGCCATCGGGAATGCGCACTTCCACCGTGGTCGCGCCCCGGGCCGCGGCGGCGCGCGATGCTGGCACTTGGACCACCGCGCGAAGCGGCAAGGGCGCGTACAGCGTCAGCAGAGGCTTGCCGGGCACTGCCAGGTCGCCGGCTTGCACCAGCGTTTCGAGCACCCACCCTTCATACGGCGCCATGACCCGGGTGAATTCCTGCGCGATCGCCGATTGGCGCTGGCCCGCGCTGGCCTGATCGCGGGCCGCCTGGGCTGCCTTGAACAGGGATTCGGCCGTATCCAGCGCCGCCTTGCTGACGAAGCCCTTCGACGTCAGCTCGCGGGTGCGTTGCACCTGGGCCTGCGCGTTGCGCAACTCGGCTTCGGCCTGGGCCGTCTGGGCCCGGCTGCGCTGCACGCCGGTCTGGCTCTCGCGATCGTCGATCGTGGCCAGCAACTGGCCGGCGCGCACGTGGTCGCCCGCCTTGACGGCGAGCTGGCTGATGCGCCCGGACGTCTGCGCCGCCACCGTGCTCTGCTTGACCGGTTCGACGATGCCATCGAGTTCTATGCCCACTGTGACCGCCTGCGGGGCCGCCTTCACCACCGGCACCTCCACGCCGGGCGCGGCATGTGCCAGCGCCGCCACCGCGAGCGCGAGCGACGGCAGGGCGCTACGCGCGAGGGCGCGCATTGCGAGCGACGGAACAAACAGATGCATGGCGGCTTTGAAAAATGGTTGGCAGCGGTGTCGTCTTGATACTCCCACCAGTATACGACCTACGTCTTTGATGTGAGTCAACGCCGGGAGTTTTCAAGAGCTCAGCCGAAAAGAAAAAGCCCGCCGGTGCGGCGAGCTGTTCAAAGTGACCAAGGGCCGCTCTGACGCTGACCTGTCGCGGGTGCTAGCGGGTCATTGGGGTGTCGGCGGCGGCGAATTCGTCAAACGCGGCCATTGCATTGGCGGAATACATCAGGGAGGGCCCGCCGCCCATATAGACCGCCATGCCAAGAGCCTCTTGCACTTCAGCTTTCGTCGCGCCGAGTTTGACGAGTGTCTGCATGTGGAATCCGATACAGGCGTCGCAATGGGCTGCCACTCCCAACGCCAGCGCAATCAGCTCCTTCGTCTTCTTGTCGAGGGCGCCGTCGCGTGTCGCGGCTCGCGCCATGTCGCTGAACCCCTTCATCACGTCTGGCAAGTCACTACGCAAGGTTGCGAGATTTTGGGTGATCGAGTGGGTCAGCTCGCGGTATGTTGCAGCAGGTGTGGTCATGAGTGTGTTGGCCGGCGGGCGACCAGTTCGAGGGGCAGAATTCGTCCTTCGGCAAAGCCTCGCGACGTGTTTCTCATGGCTGCGGCTGCGCTCTCGGCGTGGATCAGCATGACAGCCCGATGAGGCGGCTTCTCGCCTCGCTGGACCAATTCGCGCGAACGGGTGCCGAATGCGAGCATTTCTTCGAGCGTGGATCGAACCGAGACGACTTCAAAGCCTGCCGCCTTCAGGCCGAGCACCGTTTCGTCGGTAGTGCAAAGAAAGCTGGTTTCGCTATTGGCCGCCCATGCCGTCGGATAGTCCACATCCGGCCCTTTGCCGCGTGCGATCTCGGAGAGAACCAGCCAGGCGCCGGGTTTGAGCACCCGATGCACTTCCTGGTAGAAGGCGGCCTTGGCGCCGATATTCATCGAGACGTTCATCGAGTAGGCGCCATCGAAGCTGCCCGCTTCGAACGGCATCGATGTCGCGTCACCGACCTCGAACACCGTCTTCTTTTCGAAGCCGAGTAAACGCGAAAGGTGGCGGGCCACCTCGCAAAACTCAGGCATGAGGTCGATACCGGTGACTGTGCAGCCGAAGTGTTCTGCAACGTACCGCGCGGGGCCGCCGAGACCGCTCCCGATGTCGAGAATCTGGTCGTTTGCACCAGCTGGCATCAGTCGAAGCGCGTCCCGAGTTGCCTCCACGCCGCGACCATGGAAATGGTCGTATGGGGCCAGGTCGTCCATGGTCGGATGGTCGGGATCGGCACCGTCACCTTCCAAGGCGGCCTTCAGTCGCAACAACAGCTCGCCCCGGCTGTAGTGTCTGGCTACTTCGATATCGCTGTTCAACGTTACCCCCCTGAAAATTTGCCTCTGGTGTGCTTGCGCACTTTCATCCGTCGATCTGCTGGGCAGTATGGTCCAAGCATCGCTCGATATCGGCCATGTCGATAGCCTCCCCAGGCTTGACCTTGAGGTTCACCGTGACGCCTGTCGCCTGCGCGCTGACGTCGATGGAT
Source organism: Ramlibacter sp. (assembly GCA_035571715.1). Lineage (GTDB taxonomy): Bacteria > Pseudomonadota > Gammaproteobacteria > Burkholderiales > Burkholderiaceae_C > Ramlibacter. The sequence goes on along the minus strand of DATNCB010000558.1, from coordinate 6,056 downwards.
TGCACCTTTTCGTATTGGGGTGTGGGGCAGGAACACGTTCCAGCGGCGCACCTGGTGAATTCTTCGATCAACTGGTTCTGCTTGTCCGGGCCCACCGAAGCGTTTATCCGCAGTCCCTCGCTCGTTTGCACAACCGAATGCTTCATCCCAACTCCTCGAACTGTGTTGATTGACCGGCCCGGAAATGCTTTGGCAGCCGGTCCCAGGTATACTGGCCCCAGTATCAAGATTCCGTCTTGACGTGAGTCAAGCCGTCGCCGGAAAGAGCTCAACGCATCGGATGCCCGCGTCCCATCCCGTAACCATCCATCGGGCCAGCGCCCCCGTCGGCGATCGCGCGCTGCTCGGGCGTCAGCACCGCATACAGATCTTTCAGGGCGGCAGTGCGTGCCGCGAAGCCGGCGTCGTGCTGCTTGATCATGGCGTCGCGCTGTGCGATGAATTCAGCACTGCCCGGCTGTGCGTTCTGCATCAATTCCAGCATCTTGCCGCGGGCCGTCTGCATCGAGGCTGCCTGCTGCACGATCGCCGCCTCATAGGCCTTCCAGGCTGCTTCCTGCGCCGGTGTGATCTTCAATTGCGCTTTCAGCTGCGCCGTGTGGGTGGAACCGAGGGCGCTCATGTCCGAAGCTCCTCTCCCGGCCATCATGCCGGGGCCCATGCCCATGCCAGGTCCGCCCATACCCATGCCCGGTCCCATGCCCCAACCCATGCCGCCATAGCCGAAGCCGCCGCCCGGGTGCGCGGACACGGTTGCGGCCAGGGCAAGCGACAATGCGGCGGCAGCGCCGGCGATGATTTTGTAGGTGAGTTTCATATCGGTATCCTGTCAGAGGTCAGAGAGCGGCCGATGTGCCACCGGCCTGTTGCAAGGAAATCCCTCGCAACGGCTTGATTTCAGCGCCTGCGTGTAAGCGGGAAATGTCAGCCGGCGGCCTTTTTGTCGCGCACTGCGTCAGCCGCTCCTCTTGACATGCTGTGTTACGTTGCCCGGTGTCCCGGGACCCGCCCGCGGCTGTAATACGAATCGATGGACCGATCCGACCACATCCTGATCGTCGACGACGACGCCGAGATCCGCAACCTGTTGGGCCGCTATCTGCAGAAGAACGGCCTGCGCACCACCGCCGTTGCGGACGGCCGCGCGATGTGGCAAGCGCTGGACAAGGGCAGCTTCGATCTGATCGTGCTCGATCTCATGCTGCCCGGCGACGACGGCTTGACGCTGTGCCGCACGCTGCGCGCCCGCTCGGACATACCCGTCATCATGCTCACGGCGCGGGGCGAGGAGACCGACCGCATCGTCGGCCTGGAGATGGGCGCCGACGATTACCTGCCCAAGCCTTTCAGCGCGCGCGAGCTGCTCGCGCGGATCAAGGTGATCCTGCGCCGCTCGCGCAGCCTGCCGCCGAACCTGCGCCCCGAGGAGGAGCGCGAGATTGGCTTCGGCGATTGGGTGCTCGATACGGTTCGCCGGCAGCTGGTGTCGCCCACGGGTGTGGTCGCTCCGATCGGAGGCGCCGAGTACCGGCTGCTGCGGATCTTCCTCGCGCATCCGAACCGGGTGCTCAGCCGCGATCAGCTGGTGGAGATGACGCAGGGCAAGGAGGCCGATGCCCTGGATCGCAGCATCGACGTGCAGGTCAGCCGCTTGCGGCGCCGGCTGGGCGACGGTTCGCGCGAACCCGGCATGATCAAGACGGTGCGCGGCGAAGGCTATGTGCTGTCGGTCCCGGTGAAGAAGGCGGCGGCCTGATGGCGGGCCCGACGCGCTGGCTGCCGCGGTCGCTGTTCGGCCGCCTGATGCTGGTGCTGGCGAGCGGACTGTTGCTCGCCCAATTGCTCAGTGCCGCCATCAACCTGGCCGAACGCGACCGGTTGTTGTTGACGGCGAGCGGCAGGCAACAGGCGCAACGCATCGCCGACGTGGTCAAGCTGCTGGACGCCTCTGGCCCGGCCGAGCGCGAACGCATCGTTGCCGTCTTGAGCGTGCCGCCTCTGGTGTTGTCCTTGCACGATACGCCCAAGGCCGGCTCCGACATCGATGCGGCCGGCCCGCATGTGCTGATGTTCACGGCGTTTCTGCGCGATTCGCTCGGCGACGGCCGCCAGGTCCGCGTCGAGCCCGGCGAACGGTTCAATCCAGCCTGGCCGCCGGGTGCGGGCCCCGAGCATCGCGCTGCGATGATGGGCCGCGGGCCAGGCGCGATGGGTGGTGGCTGGCCGGGCATGGGCGGGCCGGGCATGGGCCGGGCGGGGCTGCATGTCGGCCCGATCCTGCGCACCGAGGTTCAATTGCGTGACGGGCGCTGGGCCCGTTTCGACACCGAACTGCCCCCGGCCGCAACCGCGCTGCCGTGGCGGCTCGCGCTGACGTTGGCGGTGCTGTTGCTCGCCGTTCTGGTGCTGTCGTTCGTGGCGGTGCGCTGGATCACGCGTCCGCTGCATGTGCTGGCGCGAGCCGCCGAAGCCCTGGGCAAGGACATCAACCGCCCCGCGTTGTCGGAAGAAGGCCCGGTGGAAATCCAGCAGGCGGCGCGTGCCTTCAACACCATGCAGAGGCGTCTGGCGCGCTTCATCGAGGACCGCACGCGCATCCTGGCGGCGATGTCGCACGACCTGAAGACCCCGATCACGCGCATGCGCCTGCGCGCCGACCTGCTGGACGATGAAGAGACGCGCCAGCGCTTCGAGACCGACCTGAAGGAAATGGAATCCATGGTGACGGATTCGCTCGAGTTCATGCGTGGCCTGGGCGGCAGCGAGGCGCGGCAGGCCGTGGACGTGATGGCACTGCTGGAGAGCCTGCAATCCGACAACGAAGCCATGGGCCGGACGATGCGCGTCGAAGGCCGGGCGAGCGCGCCTTATATGGCCGTGGTGTCACTGCTCAAACGCTGCCTCGGCAATCTGATCGACAATGCCGCGCTCTACGGCGATCGGGTCACGCTGAAGGTGGAGGACACGCCCGGGTGCCTGACGCTGCGCGTGCTCGACGAAGGTCCCGGGATTCCCGAGGCCGAACTGGAAAAGGTGTTCGAGCCGTTCCACCGGCTCGAGGGTTCGCGTAGCCGCGAGACCGGCGGCACCGGCCTGGGCCTGACGATTGCGCGCAACATCGCGCAGATGCATGGCGGCGACATCAAGCTGCACAATCGCCCGCAGCGCGGGCTGGAAGCCGTGCTGACCCTGCCGCGCCAGGCTTGAGCGCGGCCTGCGCCGTCGGTCATGTGAGGCATGAATTTCTTGCGTAGACTGCAGGCAAGAAAGGACAGACAGGCCATGAACGGATACCAGGTCACTTTCTTCACGCAGCAGAACCATCGGCACAAGGGCAAACCGGTCGGTGACTGGCTGGTCCATGTCGCGCAGGAACTGGGCTTGCGCGGTGCAACGATGGTGGCGGCCGGAGAAGGATTCGGGCATCACCGCCGCATCCACTCCGCGCATTTTTTCGAGCTGGCTGACCAGCCTCTGGAGGTGGTGATGGCATTGACCGCGGAGGAAACGGAGCGCCTGTTCGCGCGCCTCAAGGCCGAAGGCGTGCACCTGTTCTACGTCAAGGCCGCGGTCGAGTTCGGCAGCCTGGGTGAACCGGAGGTTTAGCCGTTCAGATGGTGAGCGCGCGAGCGGCGGACCGCGGATGATGCGGGTCGTGCTGGCTGTGGTACGGCCCCCAATAGGGGCGGGCAGGGCAGTCGGCCTCGCCCGGTTGCGTCATGGCTTGGGGCCGTACTGCGTGGGCGTGAACCACCCACGAGTGCTGTCGTTTCAGGAGTTGGTGCAGCAGGACTGCGTCGAAGGCCCCGCCCAGTGTTAGACCGAGCAGCAGGACTGCCAATGCAAGTGGCGGCGATGTGGGTCGGGTTGCCGGCATAGGAAGCCCCTTTCCCTGTTCGCCCCTACATTGCCCGAGCTCACGCTCCGGCGGCGCTCGACCATAAGCTTTTGCAAATTGCAACGTTAGCAAACATTATGCCTAACCGACTAGGAAGATTCCTAGGTCGCCTCGGCATTTCGGAAGGTCGGAAACCAGATTCCGCCGAGCCATCGATTCAGCGCGGTCCGATACCTGGCGAGGCCGATACCGACCACACTACATCCATGTCACAGAGCGCCACCCCCGTCCGAGTGTTTCTGGCCGACGACTCGGCCCTGATCCGGGAACGTGTGGCGGCAATGCTTGGGGCCCGGGCGATGGCCATCGTCGGCCATGCCGAAACACCACAGGGTTCGATCGACGGCATCCTGGCCGCCCGCCCCGATGTGGTGGTGCTCGATGTCCAGCTCGAAGGCGGCTCCGGCCTGCAGGTCCTGCGCGCCGTCCGGCAGGCGGCACCCGGCATTGCCTTCGTGGTTTTTAGCAATAACTCAGGTCCTGCGTATCGCAAGCGCTATCTCGGCGAGGGGGCCGAGCGCTTTCTCGACAAGAGCACCGAGTTCGATCAGCTCGTTCCGGCGGTGGAAGTCGCGTCGCAACACACGCACTGAATTTCGCAAATCCGAGGAGAACTAATGTCCGGTGCCACTCTCGAGCCTACCGTCAGCCGAATTCGCGTCGTGTCTGCGTCGCAGACGGTGCAGGCACCTCCGGTCGCAACGGTCAAGACCCAGTGCTCGAGCTGCCACCTCCGCGATTTGTGCCTGCCTTGCGGCATGGCGGGCGCGGAAGTCGATCGCCTGGACAGCATGATGTTCGCGCGGCGCAAGATCAAGGCCGGGCAGACGCTCTATCGCGAGGGCGACCGTTTCCAGTTCATCTACGCAGTGCGCGCCGGCACCCTGAAGTCCAGCCTGATGCTGACCGACGGCCGCGAACAGGTCAGTGGTTTCCATATCGCCGGTGAACTCGTCGGCCTGGACGGCGCGGCGCAAGGACATCACGCCAGCGCCACCATGGCCCTGGAAGACACCGACATCTGCGCCATTCCCTATGCGCACCTGACGGACGTGGCCGCGTCGGTCAGCGGCATGCAGCATGTGATCAGCCGGCTCATGAGCCGTGAGATCCTGCGCGAGCACAGCCTGATGATGCTTCTGGGCAGCATGAATGCCGACGAGCGCCTGGCCGCCTTCCTGCTGAATCTGTCGCAACGCTACGCGGCACGCGGCTATTCGGAGCGCGAGTTCCACCTGCGCATGAGCCGCGCCGAAATCGGCAGCTACCTGGGCATGAAGCTGGAGACCGTCAGCCGCACATTCACCGCGTTCCAGCAGCAGCGTTTGCTGGAAGTGGACAAGCGCCATATCCGGATCATCGACCTGGAAGGCCTGAAGCGCCGCTTCGAAGTCCGCGTGCATTAGTTGTCCGGTCCGACGGACCGTACACTTGCCCTTGCCCCCGCGTAAAATGGGACGCGCGGTGATGCATGAAATACAAGGACTACTACGCCACCCTGGGTGTGCCTCGCGACGCTGACACCGAGCAGATCAAGAAGGCTTATCGCAAGCTCGCGCGCCAGCACCATCCCGACGTCTCCAAGACGGCCGGCACCGAGGCGAAATTCAAGGAGATCGGCGAGGCCTACGCTACGCTGAAAGACCCCGAAAAGCGCGCCGCCTATGACGAGCTCGGGCGCCGCCCGGCCGGCCAGGAATTCGCGCCACCGCCGCAGTGGACCCACGAATACGGCTCCAACACCCAATCGTTCGAAGACATCGACCTGGCCGACCTGCTGGACGCGCTGGGCCGCCGGCATCACGGCGCGCGCGGACCCGTGCCCATGCACGGCCGCGACTACGAAACCACAGCGCGAATCAGCCTCGAAGATGCGCACCGCGGCACCACCCTCAGTTTGCATTTCGACGATGAAACAGGTGGACGGACGCTGGAAGTAACGATCCCGCCCGGCGTGAGCGAAGGCCAGAGGCTGCGGCTGCGCGGCAAGGGCGGCAAGGGCCGGAACGGCGGCGCAGACGGCGACATCTACCTGCACATCACCCTGGCGCCGCACTCCGTGTTTCGCCCCGACAAGCACGACCTGCACTTCGATCTCGCGCTGGCGCCGTGGGAAGCCGTGCTGGGCGCCGAAGTGGAAGTACCGACGTTGGACGGC
>DATNCB010000557.1:0-6597 GCA_035571715.1 Ramlibacter sp. | reverse complement strand
GTGTTTCCATCTTGTTTACCTCGCCCAGGCGGAGTCGACTTGCGGGGCGCTGTTGAGCGCGCGATGCACCAGCGCGCCGATGGCGTCGGGCGACATGTTCATGCCGCCCACGCCGGCGAGGAAACCGTGCACACGCGGTGCCGCGGGCAGGCCGTACAGCGCGCCGCGCAGTTCATGGTGCAGGATGCCACCCAGGCCGGGCGAGTGGTTGCGATCGAGCACGATCACGTCGGGCACGCCGTTGAGCGCGACACGCAGCGCCTGCGTCGGCAGCGGCCGGAACAGCCGCACTTTGAGCAGCCCGACCGACATGCCCGCATCGCGCAGCGCGTCGACGGCTTCCCGCGCGGTGCCGCACATGCTGCCCATCGTGACGATCACGGCGCGCGCGCCGTCGCAGCGATAGCGCTCCAGCACGCCGTGGCTGCGGCCGGTCAGCTCGCCCCATTCCCGGTCGGCTTCCTGCACCACCGTCAGCGCTTGCGTCATCGCCTGTTCCAGCGCCTGGCGGTGCCGGCAGAACATCTCCTGCGAGACCACGTTGCCCCAGCCGGAACCCAGTTCGGTGTCGAGCCGGTTCACCGGCGCATAGGGCGGCAGGTAGGCATCGACCAATTCCTGCGAGGGCACCTGCACCGGTTCCAGCGCATGAGAGACGTAGAAAGCGTCGTGGTTGATCATCACCGGCAGCATCACCTGCTCGGCGATCCGGAAGCCGTGCAGCACGGTATCCAGCGACTCCTGCGCGCTCTCGCTGTAGAACTGGATCCAGCCGGTATCGCGTTGGGCCAGGCTGTCGGTCTGGTCCGGCCAGAACGCCCAGGGTGATGCGACCGTGCGGTTGACGTTGGCCATCACGATCGGGGCGCGCGCGCCGCTGGCGTAATGCAGCAGTTCGTGCATCAGCAGCAAGCCCTGCGACGCGGTCGCCGTGAACACGCGGGCACCGGCCAGCGACGCCGGGATGCACGCCGACAGCACCGAGTGCTCGGATTCAGGCGTGATGATTTCGGCGTCGAAGTTGCCTTCGGCGTGAAAGTCGGTGATCAGCTCCAGGATCGGCGTCTGCGGCGTGATCGGGTACACCGGCACCACCTTCGGCCGGGCCAGCCGGGCGGCCCACGCGACCGCATGGTTGCCGCTGAGCAGCATGGCGGTTTGGGTTGTCATCGCAGTTCCTCCCGCATCGTCATCGAGCCGGTCGGGCATTCCTTGACGCAGATGCCGCAGCCCTTGCAGTAGTCGCCCAGCACCCGGTAGCCGCCCTGCTCCACCCGCTGGATCGCCAGGTCGGGGCAGTAGTAAAAGCAGTTGTCGCACTCGGTGCAGGTGCCGCAGGAAAAGCAGCGCCCGGCCTCGGCCAGTGCCTGTTCCAGTTCCAGCCCGAGCTGGACCTCGACGCCGCTGGCCAGGCGCTGCGCGGCGGACAGCCGGATCTCGCTGGCGCGGGCCTGCTTCGGATGGTAGAAAGTCGCGATGTTGGGCAGGCCCACCACGTTTTGTTCGCCCTCATCGACGCTGTCCTCGGCACCACGCAAGCGCCGATCGATATCGAGCGCCGCGCGCTTGCCCATGCCGATGGCCTCGGTCACGAAGCGCGCCATGCTGGCGACGTCGCCGCCGGTCCACACGCCGGGCGCGCTGGTGGACTGCCGCCGCCCCTGGACGGCCAGCAAATTCCCTTCAAGCGGAAGTACGGACGACAGCGCCGCCAGTTCGGGGTCCTGCCCGATCGAGGACACGATCGCGTCCGCCGCCAGCGTGAATTCGCTGCCGGCGACCGGCACGATCTTGAACTGGCCGCGCGCGGCGCCGAACTCGAGACGCACCAGCACGCACTCCAGCGCCAGCCCGTTGCGCGCCTGCGGCACGGCCGCGGTCAGCATCGCGCCGTCGGCCAGGGCGATCCCTTCCTCCAGCGCTTCGGCCACCTCTTCGCGCTGCGCCGGCATCTGCTGGCGCTGTTCGAGCGAGAGGATCGTCACCTCGTGGCCGGCGCGCCGCGCAGTGCGCGCGACGTCCAGCGCAGCGCTGCCACCGCCGATCACCAGCACACGACGGCCGAGAGCCGGCGCAGTTCCGGCGCTGGCGCGCGCCAGGTAATCGGCGCCGTCCATCAGCCAGGGCGCCGCTTCCGGCAATTGCGGCAGGCGTTTGGGACGACCGGCGCCGATCGCGATGTAAACGGCGTCGTGTGTGGCGCGCAGGCGCTCGAAATCGGCCGCGCTGGCCAGCGGCTGGCCGCAGCGCACCTCGACACCGAGCGCGACGATGCGCGCGATTTCGCCATCGAGCACCGCGCGCGCGAGCCGGTAGGACGGGATGCCGTAGCGCATCAGGCCGCCCAGTTGCGCCTGCGATTCGTAAATCGTGACGCGCCAGCCGCGTCGTCGCAGCTGGAACGCGGCCGACAGGCCGGACGGCCCGCCGCCGACGATCGCCACATGCTGCGCGCGCTGGGTCGCCGATGCTTCGAAACTCCAGCCTTGCTCCAGCGCCATGTCCCCGACGGCGCGTTCGAGCTTGCAGATCGCCAGCGAGTCGTCATAGGCGCCGCGGTTGCAGGCCGCTTCGCACGGGTGATGGCAGATGCGGCCGGCCACGGCGGGGAACGGATTGTGGCGCGTCAGCACCTGCCAGGCGCCGTGAAAATCGTGCGCGCGCGCCAACCCGATCCATTCGGCGATGTCGCCGTTAACCGGGCAGGCCTGATGGCAAGGCGACGGCGGCTTGATGTAATGCGGCAGCGACGCGCGCCAGGTGCCGGTCTTGATGACCTCGGTGGTGCCCGTGGTCCAGGTAGTGGGGGGCAGCGGCATGTTCATGGGGTCAACCTTCGCTTCATGCGGCCCCCGGGGGCAAGATAGTAATGCGCCAAGCAATCGCCCCGGGGGGGCCGTATTGCGCTGGTCGATCCCCGTGAACGGGGCCCCTCGCCCTTCGCTTCATGCGGCCTCCTGCAGTTGCGCTTCCACCGCCTGGTAGCCTTCGATGCAGGCGGCGACGTTCTCGGCCTGCAGCTTGGGGGACTCCTCGAGCAGCATGCGCTCGAGCACCGGCAGCGGCGGATCGCCCACGGCCCGGGCCAGCGCGCCCAGCAGCGCGGAGTTGACGATGCGGCCCAGCCCCTGGCGGCGCGAAATCGACAGGCCATCGACCGGGATCACCCGGTAGCCGGGCAGCGTCTCGCGAAACTGGGCAGCGCTGCGCGCCGAGTTCACCACGATCAGCGTTTGGCTGTGGGCGGCCGCGAGCAGCGCGCCCTGCAACAAGGTGGAGTCGAAGCACAGGATCGCATCGGCCCGTTCGATGTCGCAGCGCAGCCGCACCGGCCGGTCGTCCACGCGAATGAAGGAACTCACCGGCGTGCCGCGCCGCGCGCCGCCATAGCTGGCAAAAGCCTGCACGTGCCGGCCTTGCGCGAAATACGCCATCGCGAGCAGATTGCCCGCGGTCTGCGCGCCCTGGCCGCCCCGCCCCTGGATGATGATCTGCAGCATGGCTATTTCACCCAGCGGCGGAAATCGGGTTTGCGTTTTTCCTGGAAGGCTTTCACGCCTTCGCGCGATTCCTCGGTGTCGTAATACAGCTTGAGCGCGTACAGGCCCATGCCGGCGATGCCGCTGTGATGCGCGGTGTCCATGTTGAACGAGCGCTTGGCGATCGCCAGCGCCGTGGGGCTTTTCTCCAGGATCTCATCGCACCATTTCTGCACTTCGGCGTCGAGCTGGTCGTGCGGCACCACGGCGTTCACCAGGCCCATCGCCAGCGCCTCGGCCGCGCTGTAGCGGCGGCACAGGTACCACATCTCGCGCGCTTTTTTCTCGCCGACCACCCGCGCCAGCAGCGCGGTGCCGTAGCCGGGATCGACCGAACCCATCTTGGGGCCGACCTGGCCGAAGATCGCTTTCTCGGAGGCGATGGTCAGGTCGCAGATCGTGCACAGCACATTGCCGCCGCCGATCGCGTAGCCCTGGACCCGCGCGATCACCGGCTTGGATGCGTCGCGGATCGCGGCGTGCAGTTCCTCCATCGGCAGGCCGATAGTGCCGCGGCCGTCGTACTGGCCGGCGTGCGCGGACTGGTCGCCGCCGGTGCAAAACGCCTTGTCGCCCGCGCCGCCCAGCACGATCGCGCCGACGCTGCGGTCCGACGATGCGCGCTGGAACGCATGGATCAGCTCGTCGCAGGTACGGCCGCGGAACGCATTCATCTTGTCCGGGCGGTTGATGATGATCCAGGCCGCGCCGTTGCGCAGCTCGTAGAGGATGTCTTCGTACTGCATCGAGAGCTCCTTGCCGAGATTGGAAATTGTTGTGACGCCCCTCGTGAACGGCCTTCAGGTTCGCGCCGGCAGCACCGCGGTGGCTTCGAGCTCGATCTTGCCGGGGTTATCGAGCAGGTCGGACACGAAGATCATGCTCATCGCGGGGTAGTGCCGGCCGATGTGCCGTTTCCAGATCGCACCGAGCTGCGCGCGCGCCGCCATGTACGCCGGCTTGTCGCAGCAGTACGCCGTCATGCGGCAGATGTGGTGCGGCGCGCCGCCCGCTTCGGCCAGCACGGTCACGATGTTGACCAGCGCCTGCTCGAACTGGATGGCGATGTCCTCCGATTGAAATTTCTGCTGCGCGTCCCAACCCACCTGGCCGGCGATGAAAACGATCCGGCCGGCGTCGACCTCGATGCCGTTGGCGTAACCGATGGGAGGAGCCCAGCCTTCTGGAAGCAATGCACGCATGATCATCCTTGTTCTTGTGTCAGTCGATATGTAGTCAATCGGTATAGCGCGGCGGATCCGGGTCGTTGGCCCAGTCCGGGTCGGGCGGCGGCACCTTGGCGATCCACTCCTGCACCAGTGCGACGTGCCCGGCCTCTTCGGCCTGCAGCTCCTGCGCGGCGCGGCGCACCGGCTCGTTGGTGGCCAGGCGGGCCAGCACGGCGAAGAAAGCCTCGGCGCGCTTCTCGGCAGCCAACGCCAGCTGCAGCGCGTGCCACGGCTGCATCAGGTAATGCACCTCGTCGAAGGACGCGGTTTCGGGGCCGTCCATGGCGGGACCAAACTGGACGTGAGCGGGCAGCGGCGGCGCCTCGGTCCAGCCCATCTCGGCCATGATCCGCTCCGCGTGCTTGGACTCGTAGCCGGCCATGGTGCGGAACAACGCCGCCACTTCGGAGTTGTTGTGCATCTCCAGGGCATCGGCGAATTGGGTGTAGCGATCCACCGCTTCACGTTCCATCGCCAGCGCCTGGGCCATGAATTCGGGCAGCGTCTGTGGCGTCGGTGTGACCGGCGCGTCCTTCTTTGCTTTGTCGTTCATAGTTCAAACTCCGCTTCGAGTTCTTCCACTTCACGGGTAGCCGCGACCTTGCCGCCGGTGTACGGCTTCCGGTCTCCCGCGTACAGCACGCCGATGTTGAAGCCGTCGTCGGTCATGATGCGGCGGGCGGCCTTCGCGGGATCGTCGGTAGCCTCCACGGCGGACGGGCGCACCATGTTTTTCCAGTCGCGCTGCTCGGGCCGGAAAGTCACGCACGGGCTCATGATCTCGATGAAGGAGAAGCCGGGGTGCCGGATCGCCTGGGCGATGAGGTCGGCGGTGCCATGCTGGTCACCCGAGTAGGCTCGCGCGACGAAGTTGGCGCCCGCTGCCAGCGCGATCACCAGCGGATGGAACGAGCGGATGCCGGTGCCGCCGGGCGAGAGCTTGTTGTCCCAGTCGGGTTCGGTGGTCGGCGATGCCTGGCCCTTGGTCATGCCATACACATGGTTGTCCATGACGATGTAGGTCAGGTCGACGTTGCGGCGGCAGGCGTGCATGAAGTGGTTGCCGCCGATCGAATAGCCATCGCCATCGCCGCTGGCCACCAGCACCGTGAGGTCGGGGCGAGCTACCTTCAGGCCCGCGGCCGCCGCCAGCGAGCGGCCGTGCACGCCGTGAAAGCCGTAGCACGAGGTGTAGGCGGGAATGCGCGAGGAACAGCCGATGCCCGAGACCACCGCCACCTCATGGGGCGGCCGCCCGACCAGCGCCAAGGCCTTCGTGATCGACGCAAGCACCGTGTAGTCGCCGCAGCCGGGACACCAGATCGGCTTGTAGCCGGACTTGAATTGCGCCGCGGTCAGCACCTCCGGCGATACCATATCGTTCATACACCCTCCTTCTGTGCAACCTTCGCGCCGGCCCATTCGCAGATGGCTGCGCACAAATCGCCCGGGCGCAGCGCCAGCGGCCCGGGACGGTGGAAACTCGCCGGACGGCCCGGCAGGTCGAGCATGCCGCGCAGGTATCGCAGCAACTGGGCCTGGTGATTCTGCTCGACCACCATGACGCGCTCCACGCCCTTGAGCGCCAGTGCCACAGCTTCGGGCTGCAACGGCGCCAGCAGACGCAGCACCACCACCCGTACCGGGACACCCTGGGCGGCGGCGCGCTGCGCCGCCTCGCGCACCGGGCCGCTGGAGGAACCGAAAGTGATCACCGCCAGCGGCGCATCGCCTTCGATGTCGGCCCAGCGGCTTCCGTAGTCATGGCGCATCAGCTTGCGCTCGCGCTTGTCGAGCTGCACGGCGTGGTCGCGTGACCCGCTGCTGGG
>DATNCB010000556.1:0-1402 GCA_035571715.1 Ramlibacter sp. | reverse complement strand
GCGGAGATCCACCCCGAGATCATGGTGCCGCAGGTGGCGACGGTGGAGGAGCTCAAGCGCATCCACAGCTACGTCGAACGCATCCACAAGATCGTGGAGCTGACGCACGGCATCGACGTGAAGTTCAAGTTCGGCACGATGCTCGAGGTCGTGCGTGCCTGCCTGCGCGCAGGGCGCATGGCCGAGACCGCCGAGTTCTTCTCGTTCGGTACCAACGATCTCACCCAGGCCACCTTCTCGTTCAGTCGCGAGGACGCGGAAAACAAGTTCCTGCCGGCGTACAACGAGTCGAGCATCCTGCAGGACAACCCGTTCGAGGTGCTGGACATCAAGGGCGTGGGCCAGCTGATGAAGATAGCCGTGGCGACCGGGCGCGAGACGCGGCCGGACCTCAAGGTCGGCATCTGCGGCGAGCACGGCGGCGACCCGGTGTCGATCCGCTTCTGCCATCAGATCGGGATCACGTATGTGTCGTGCTCCGGCCCGCGCGTGCCCGTGGCGCGGCTCGCGGCGGCCCAGGCCAAGCTCCTCGAGCAGGAGGAGGACAGCGGCCCGCAGCTGAAAGACACAGCCACGGCGCCCAAGAGCAGTACTCTGGTCGAGGCGGTCTGACCGAGGCGGTCTGACGCCAGCGCTCAGTTCACTCCGCCTTCACCCCCGCCGCCGTAATCACCTTCGCCCACTTCGCGATTTCGTCATCGAGGAATTTCGCTGCCAGCTCGGGCGTGTTGCCGACCGGCTCGATGCCCAGCGCCTCGAATCTTCCCTTGATCTCCGGCGAGGCGACCGCCTTGGCCGTTTCGGCCGACATGCGATTGACGATGTCGCGTGGCACGCCTGCGGGCGCCAGGAACATCACCCAGGTGGACCCCTGCAGCGCCGGCCCGCCCGCTTCGGCGATCGTCGGCACATCCGGGGCGGCGGGCAGGCGCTTGGCCGAGAACATGCCCATGGCCTTGATCTTGCCGGCCTTCACATGCGGCATCAACGCACTTGGCGTATCGACCAGGATCTGGAGATTTCCGCCGATCAGGTCTTGCAGCGCCGGCGCAGTGCCCTTGTAGGGCACGTGCACCATGTCCGCGCCGATCGTCTGCTTGAACATTTCCGTGGTGAGATGGGCCGCCGCGCCGACACCTGAGGAGCCGAAGGCCACCTTCCCGGGGTTGGCCTTGGCGTAAGCGATCAGCTCCTTCACGTCCTTGGCCGGCAAGTTGTTAGTGGCCGTCATGAGCAGCGGAGCGATGCCCACCAGCGACACCGGGGAGAAGCTCTTGACGGAGTCATAGGGCATGCGCCCCGCGTACAGCGTGGCATTGGCGGCGTGCGCGGCAATCACCGTGAGGAACGTGTGGCCGTCGGGCGGCGACTTGGCGGCCAGGTCGGCTCCCAGCAGCGAGTT
>DATNCB010000555.1:0-2142 GCA_035571715.1 Ramlibacter sp. | reverse complement strand
CCCGCCCTTGCTCCAGGTCTACCGCGATCTGCTCAAGCTGATTCGCAAGGAGGCGGTGCTGGCGGAAAACGCCTCGTGGGTGTTTCGCACAGCGCCCTACCTGATCTGGGCCACCACGCTCATCGCGGCGGCGCTGGTGCCGACGTTTGCGACCGGCCTGTTGTTCAGCCCCGCGGCCGATCTCATCGCCATCGTCGCGCTGCTGGGCACCGCCCGTTTCGCGCTGGCGCTGGCCGGCCTCGATGTCGGCACCAGTTTCGGCGGCATCGGTTCCAGCCGCGAGATGATGCTCGCCTCGCTCGCCGAGCCGGCGATGCTGATGATCGTCTTCACTCTGTCGCTGCTCGCAGGCTCGACCCAGCTGTCGTCGGTGGCGGTGTTCGTCCAGGGACCCGAGATCGGACTGCGCGTATCCCTGGGCATGTCACTGGTGGCGCTGATCATGGTCGCGATCGCGGAGAACTCGCGAATCCCCGTGGACAATCCCGCGACCCATCTCGAACTGACGATGATCCACGAGGCCATGATCCTGGAGTACTCCGGGCGGCATCTCGCCGTCATCGAGGCAGCGGCCTCGCTCAAGCTGCTGCTGTACTTTTCGCTGATCGCCTGCATGTTCCTGCCGTGGGGAATGGCGAGCGCCGACGGCGACCTCGCCGCTGTTGCCATCGGAGTCGTGAGCTACCTCACCAAGCTGGCGGCGGGTGGATTCCTGCTGGCCGTGTTCGAGACGGCGACGGCCAAGATGCGCGTGTTCCGCGTGTCGGATTTTCTCGGGGCGGCGCTGATGCTGGGGCTGCTGGCGACGCTGCTCCTGTTCGTTTCGCAGAGCGCCTGATGGACCGCCTCGCCCTGGACGTCGCCCATCTGTTCGCCGGCGGGCTCGTGCTCGTGAGCTTCATGCTGCTGTACCAGGACCGCATGTTCGGCCTGCTCAACATCTTCGCGCTGCACGCGCTGGTGGTCTCGCTGTCGGTTGCGTGGCAGGCTCACATTCAGTCGGCGCCGCATCTGTACATCACTGCCGGCATCGCGCTGGTCGTCAAGGCCATCGTCATTCCGGTGGCGCTGCACCGCATCATCGTGCGGCTGGGCATCCATCGGACCATCGACACGGTGGGCAGCATCGGCCAGACCATGCTGGCGGGCATCGGGCTCGTCGCCCTGTCGATCATGGTGATGCTGCCGATCACCGCCGAGGCCGGCACGCTGACGCGCGAAGACCTGGCCTTTTCGCTCTCGGTGATCCTGCTGGGCCTCCTGATGATGATTTCGCGGCGCAACGCGGTGAGCCAGATCATCGGCTTCATGTCGATCGAGAACGGCCTGATCCTGGCCGCCACCGCCGCCAAGGGCATGCCGCTGGTGGTGGAGATCAGCGTGGCGTTCTCGATCATCATCGCGCTGATCGTTGTGGGCATCTTCCTGTTTCGCATCCGTGAGCGCTTCGACACCATGGACGTGCACGCGCTGGAACGCTTCCGCGGAGGCCAGGCATGAACGATCTGGGCCCGCTGCTGGTCAACGCGGTGTTGCTGGTGCCGGTCGCGAGCGCGGCGCTGCTGGCGTTGTTTCCCGACGATCGCCTCACCGGCAAGCTCAACGCACTGGCTTCGCTGCTCACGTTCCTGGCCTCGCTGTCGCTGTTTTTCTTCCGTCCCGAACCAGGCTCTTTCCTCATCGTCGACGATGTGAACGTGGTGTTCATCGTCCTCACCACGTTCGTCGCGTTCACGACCAGCGTCTTCAGTTCCAGCTACATCGCCCACGAGATCGAAACCGGGCGGCTGACCCCCGTTTATCTGCGCTTCTATCACGCCATGTACCAGACGCTCATGTTCGCCATGAACCTGGCGCTGCTGGCGAACAACATGGGCCTGATGTGGGTCGCCATCGAGCTGGCGACGCTCACGACGGTTTTGATGGTGGGCCTTTACCGGACGCCCGCGGCGATCGAAGCCGCCTGGAAGTACTTCATTCTCGGCAGCGTCGGCATCGCCCTGGCCTTGTTCGGCACGCTCCTGGTCTATCTGGCCGCGCGTTCCGTAGTGGGCGAGGGGCTGGATGCGATGGCCTGGAACGTCCTGGTCAAGCAGGCCCCGGCCTTCGATCCGCATCTGCTCAATCTCGCCTTCGTGTTCC
>DATNCB010000554.1:0-6062 GCA_035571715.1 Ramlibacter sp. | reverse complement strand
CGCGAGGAACACGACCTGCCCGCTTGCCAGGTGCGGCGCCATCGCACGGGCGATGTCGGCCTGCGCCGTGGCGGGACTGGGAACGAGGATCAGCGCGGCATCCTTCAGCACCTTGGCGATGTCCGCGCTGGCGAGCGCAATGCGCACCTCTCGCGCGCCGGCGGCATCCTTCAGCACGATGGAGCCGGACTCGATCACCGGCCCAAGCGCGGCCGCGTCGCGGCGCCACAGCCGCACTTCGTGCCCCGCCTCCGACAAGTCGGCGGCCGCGGCATAGCAGCCATGTCCGCCACCCAGGACAGCGATTTTCATGAACGGGTCTTCCGGTTGAAAGCAGGAATGATGACGGTTTTCGTTTCTCCGCTCAATCTTCCTTCAGCTGCAGCGTACTGGGCTGGCGCCGTTCGATGGCCCACTTCAACAGGGCGGCGACGCGGTAGATGGCGTGCGCGAACTTGCCATACGGCAAGGTGAGGAACAACGCCATCACGAAGCCAAGGTGCACGGCCAGCAACAAGGGCATGGCGCCGCTATCCCGCCACGCCAGCAGCGCCAGCCCGGTGATGCTGTTGAAGAACAGCAGCGCGATGAAGCCGCGGTCCATCGGAGCTTGCGCCGGATCGCCGTGCAGCGGATGGCGGCCGAGATTGAGCCACAGCAGACCGGCCGGACCGACCAGGAGGCCGAGCCCGCCGGCGACGCCGAGCAGCACCGGCAGCGCGGTGAGTGGATACGGCGCCGGCAGGTGGAACACATAGTGGTAGAGCGTCGCCACGCAGGTGGCGGCGAAGCACAGCAGGAAGCCGTAGAAGGTGAAATGGTGAAAGCGCCGGCGCCACAAGGTGAAGCGATCGTCGGCCTCGTTGCAGCCCTCGCCGTGGCCGCCGTCCAGGTACTTCAGCCGCAAGGCATCGCGGGTGGCCTCGGCCGCCGCCGCGCCGCTCGCCGGGCCCGGTGCCGCCTGCCGCCAGAACCGGCCGGCGCCGATGGCCAGGGCCACCAGCGCAAAACCGAACACCGCGCCGAACAGCGCCGCCATCAGGTTGTGCGGGAACACCGCGTAGAAATTGCCGGCCGATGGTTGCGCAAACAACGATCCCTGAAGCACCATGGCAAAGATCAGGAACAGCGCCAGGCCGAACCCACTGGCCAACACCAGTGTCACGCCGTTGCACCGGTACAGCGCGCCCAGTGCCGGCGGCCACGCGAATTCAGCATATGTCTGCACCCGCACCTCAGCCATCGCGCGCGGTACGTTGACGGCGAACTCGTGCGGCGGCGCGTACTGGCAGGCATGCAGGCAGGCGCCGCAGTTGTGACACAGGTTCGCCAGGTAGTGCACGTCGGCTTTGGAAAACGCCAGGCGCCGCGTCATCGCCGGAAACACGGCGCAAAAACCTTCGCAGTAGCGGCAGGCATTGCACACCTGCATCTGGCGGTCGACCTCGGCTTCGGCCGCCGACAACGGCACCTGGGCGCCCGCCAGTTCCACGGCTTCGCGCGCCAGCGCATCAAGCTGCTGCATGCGCCCTCTCCTTCATGGCCGCTGCCGCCGCCTGGCTGCCGGCAATGCGGCCAAAGGCGGTGCCGATGCTCATGCCCACGCCGGCGGTATAGCCCTGCCCCAGCACGTTGCCCGCCATCATTTCCCCCGCCACGAACAGGTTCTCGCTGGGCGCGCCACCGAAGTGCACGGCGGCGTGCTCGTTGGTTCTCAGGCCGAGGTAGGTGAAGGTGATGCCCGGCCGCAGGGCATAGCCGAAGAACGGCGGCGTGTCGATCGGCCGGGCCCAATGCGACTTGGCCGGCAACAATCCTTCCGTGTGACAGTCGTCGAGCACGGTGTGGTCGAAGCTTCCCGGAACGCACGCTGCGTTGAAGTCGCCCAGCGTTTTCATGAAGCCCGGCTCGTCCAGCCCCAGAGCGCGAGCCAGGTCCGGCAATGACTGCGCCTGCGTGCCCGGGAACACCGGCGGCATGAAGCGGCCGATGGCCTTGCTGTCGATGATGCAGTAGCCGATCTGCCCCGGCTGCTGCGCAACCAGGCGGCCCCAGATGGCGTAGCGCTTGGGCCAGAAATCCTCGCCCTCGTCATAGAAGCGGACCGCCTCGCGGTTCACCATGACGCCCAGCGAAACGCAGTCGACCCGGGTGCAGATGCCGCCGTCGTACAGCGGTGCGCGCGCATCGATGGCGACGCAGTGCGATTGCGATGGATCGCCGATGATGTCGGCGCCGGCGTCCATCATGTCTTTGATCAGCACGCCCTGGTTGAAACGGGTGCCGCGGATCAGGAAATTGTCGGCTGGCCATTCGCCCCGTTCATTACGGCCCCAGGCCTCGCGCAACCATTCGCGGTTGGATTCGAAGCCGCCGGCCGCCAGCACACAGGCCCGAGCCTGCAGCCGCTCGCCGCTGCCAAGGCGTGCGGCGACGAAGCGGCCGCCCTCCAGCTCGAGCGCGGCGACCGGCGCGTCGTAGCGCACCTCCACGCCCAGCGCCTCGGCGCTGCGGTAGTAGGCATTGACCAGCGCCTTGCCGCCGCCCATGAAAAAGGCATTGGTGCGCGCCAGGTGCAACGTGCCGGACAGGGAGGGCTGGAAATGTACGCCGTGGCGGCGCATCCAGCCGCGGCAATTCGACGAAGCCCGGATCACCAGCCGCGCCAGGTGCTCGTCGGTTGCGCCGCCGGTTACCTTGCGCAGGTCCTGCCAGAACTCCTCTTCCGGATAGGCATCGACCAGCACGTCCTGCGGCGCCTCGTGCATGCAGCGCAGGTTGCGGGTGTGCTGCGAATTGCCGCCCCGCCAATCGCGCGGGGCCGCCTCCAGCAGCAGCACGGTGGCGCCGGCCTCGCGCGCCATCAATGCGGCACACAGCGCCGCATTGCCGCCGCCGATCACCAGTACATCGATCATCGGGTCTCCTCTTCAATCCCGGAGTTTGCCAGTTGGCCAACCCCAAGCGGGGCATAGAATCGCGGGGCACCCCTCAAGCAGCACCGACAAGGAGCAACGACCCGTGGACATGCGCCAGTTGAGGTATTTCGTCCAGATCGTCGAAAGCGGGAGTCTGGCCAAGGCCTCACGCCAGCTCTTCATTGCGCAACCGGCACTGAGCCAGCAGATGACCCGGCTGGAAGACGAAGTGGGCAAGCCGCTGCTGGTGCGCTCGTCCAAGGGCGTGACGGTCACCGACAACGGCGACGCGCTCTACCACCATGCGAAGTTCATGCTGCGCCAGCTCGATCAGGCAATTTCGGTCGCGCGCCAGGAGCACGCCACGATCAGCGGCCGCGTGGCGCTCGGGCTCGCGCCCACCACCGTGTGCCAGTTGGGCCTGCCGTTGATGCGGCATTTGCGCGCCAAGTACCCCGGGATCGTGTTGAACGTGATCGAGGGCCTGTCCGGCCATCTCGAGCAGATGACGCGCGTCGGCCAACTCGACCTCGCCGTGCTGTTCAGCCAGAACGCTGCTTCGGAGCTCAGCGTCGAGCCGCTGCTGGAGGAGGAGCTGTTCGTCATCCTGCCCGAGGAAAGCAAGCTCGTCGCCCGCCATCGCCGCGAACTGACGCTGCACGAGGTGATCGCGCTGCCCCTGATCCTGCCCAGCCCCGGCCACGGCCTGCGGCGCCGTATCTCGGTGGAGTTCGAGCGCATGAACCTCGCCGTGGATGCGGTGGCTGAGATCGATTCCTTGCCTCTGCTGATGCACGCCGTGGCCGAAGGCATGGGCGCCACCATCAAGCCGATGGCTGCCGTTCATGCGCTCGGCGCCTCGCCCCAGCGCTGGCGCTGTCTGCGCATCGCGGGAGCAGACATGAAGCGGGTCAACTACCTGTATTCGCTGCCGCCCGAAAAGCTGTCGCCCTGCGCCGCGCTGGTTCGCGACGAGCTGAAACTGGTCGTCAAGCAGCTGGTTGACAGCGGTGCCTGGCAGGGCGTGGAGCATCCGGTTGCGGCTGCGCCCGAGTCCGGCGCGGCGCAGCCGGCGGAAGCGCAGCTGTAAGCTGTTCGAGACCTTGGGCACGAGACCGCCTAGATCAGCCCGCCGTTGGGCTGCACGATCTGTCCGTGCACCCAAGACGCCTTGTCCGAGGCGAGAAAGCTCACGACTTCGGCGATTTCGGCCGGCGTGCCGATCCGGTTGAAGGGGCTCATGGCGGCGGACCGCTGCTTGGCCTCGTCGGTCTTGCCGGCGTTGAACAGGTCGGTGTCGACCGGGCCCGGAGCCACGGCATTCACCCGCACCTTGCGCGGCGCGAGCTCCTTGGCCATCGAGCGCACCAGGCATTCGACCGCCGCCTTGGTGGCGCTGTAGGGGCCGATGCCGGGTGCGGCATGGCGCACCAGCGAGGTGGTGACCGCGATGATCGCGCCGCCATCGGCCACATGTTGCGAGGCCTCGCGCAGGATGTTGAAGGCGCCGACGATGTTGACTTCCACCAGCTTGCGGAAGTCCTCGGTCTTGAACTGGCCGACGGGCGCGGGCGGGACGTTGATGCCGGCATTGGCGACCACCACCGACGGTGCGCGCTCGAAATCGCTCGCCGCATCGGCGAAGACGCGTGCCACCCCCGCGGGATCGCAGATGTCGGCCGCGTAGCCGCGCACGCGACGCTCAGCGCGAGGGCGGGCTTCGAGCTCGCGCGCCTGCCCGGCGTTGGAAACGTAGGTGAAGGCAACGTCGAAGCCGTCGCGCGCCAGCGCTTGCACACAGGCTGCGCCGATACCGCGCGATCCGCCGAAGACGATCGCAAGGGGTGAGGTCATTTCTCTCCTAAGGTTGTTTGCGCGCAGCCGCGAAGCTCGCCCGCGTCGCGTCGATGGTGGCTTCGATGCCGCGTCGGATGTCGTACTGCGGCTCGTAGCCCAGTTCGGCGCGCGCCCGGCTGATGTCCAGCGCGCCCTTCACGGCGCTGCGCACCGTGCCACCGTGGGCATAGGGGCCGCTGCTCGCCACCGTGATGCGCGCACCCGGCACGGCCCGGTTCACGATCTCGGCGACGTCGGCCACCGTAGGCGCCTTGCCGGTGGCGATGTTGTAGCTGTCGAAGCGGTGCTGCGGCTTGTCCAGAGCGAGCAGCACGCCCGCAACCGTGTCGCTGATGTGCACCTGGTCGACCGCGAGGTCGCCGCCTTCGGCCAGATGATGCGGCTCGCCACGCAGCGCCGCCTCGATGAAGGTGCGCGGAACGCGCAGTCGCGGCAGATCGGGGCCGTAAACCCAGCAGGTGCGCACGTTGATGCACTCCAGCCCATGGTCGCGCGAGTAGACCCGGCCAAAGTGTTCCACCGCGAGCTTGGTGACGCCGTACACGCTCACGGGCTTTTGCGGATGTTCCTCGTCGATCAGCTCCGACTGGAAATCGCCATAGGTCTCCTCGGTGCTGATATGCACGCAACGCTTGACTCCGGCCAGCCGCATCGCCTCGAAGACGTTGATCGCGCCTTCGACATTCACGCGCAGCGCCTTGATGGGGAGGTCGGCTGCATTGATCACGCCGACGATCGCCGCGGCGTGAACCACCGCATCGGGATGATGCTGCTCGAACAGGCGCACGACCTGATGCCACTCGCCCAGATCGGCGACGGCGGTGGACAGGCCGGGGTTGCCGGCGGCGATCTTCGCGAGCGCCGGGCTGATGGCGAGGTCGGCGGCGACGACCGCGTCGCCACGGGCCAGCAGCGTGCGCACAATCTCGGCGCCGAGCCATCCGCTGGCGCCGGTCACAAGAATTTTTTTCATCGCGGCTGCGGCTCTTCGTCGGTGGGCGGGCTCGTGATCACCAGGAACACCAGCACCTCGGTGCCGGTGCAATGGAACTCGTGCACCACCCCCGGCGGAATGAAGGTCACGTCGTTGGCGCGCACCAGGCGGCGCTCGCCATCGACGAACAGCACGCCTTCGCCGCTGAGCACGTGGTAGATCTGCTCCTGCACCTTGTGCACGTGGGCTTCGACGTGTGCGCCCGGTTCGTAGGACGAGATGCGGTGGTCGAAGAAGCGACTGCCCACCGTTTCGGGCGAGACGATCGCTTTCGAAAGCGCCCGGTCGAAGTG
>DATNCB010000553.1:0-1132 GCA_035571715.1 Ramlibacter sp. | reverse complement strand
GCGGCGGCCGATCGAGCTGCTGCTTCGGATCGACGGCCGTGACCATGCCTGGTTCCGGCCCAACGTGCGCAGGCCCGAGATTGCCCGGCAAGTCGGCATTGCAGCGGAAGGTTGGGGGTTGGTCGGCTTCGAGATGGCGACGCCCGAAGTGCTTCGCGACGGCGAGCCCCACCGCATAGAGGTGGTGTTGGCAGCCGGAGGCCAGGCGTTGACCAAAGGGGTGCAGGTACTCAGTCTGGCGCCCGTGGGGATGCGCTGGAAGGATGTGGCGGTCCCGGTTCACGCAGGGCCCGGGCCCGGCCTGGCTCCGGCGCCGTTGAGGCGCGCGCCGGAGGACGTCGTTCCTGTCGTTTCCGCTGTGGTGTTGACACGCAATGGGGCGGCGCTGTTGGATGCCTTCATGCAAAGCTGGGAGGCCCATCAGACCAGCGTGCCGGCAGAGATCATCGTTGTTGACCACGCCTCCACCGACAACACCTTGACGTTGCTGCGTCGCTGGCGGGAGCGGTTGCCTGTCACCGTGATTGCCCTCGACCACAACGGGTCGTTCTCGGGCTCGTGCAACCTGGGCGCCAGCCGCGCCCGTGGGCGATACCTGTTGTTCGTCAATAACGACATCGTCTGGCTGCAGGACGTTTTGCCGCGGCTGATGGAGTCGCTGCAGGACCCGCGGGTAGGCATTGCCGGCCTGAAGCTGCTCAAGATCGTGGGCGAGTCACGCGGCGGCGAGCAATACGCCAGCGAAGTGCAGCACCTGGGTGTGCGCTTCAAGCTCAATGACCGAGGCTACTGGCCGTACGAGGCTGCGCCCTCGAGCCGGAATCGCGAGGCGGAGTATGCGCCACAGGCGGTGCCCGCGGTCACCGGCGCGGTGCTGATGTGCCGGCGGGACGACTTCGACGAGGTGGGCGGGTTCGATCCGGCGTATTTCTATGGTTTTGAAGACGTCGAGCTGTGCCTGCGCCTGGCCTACCGCCTGCGCAAGGCGGTTGTGTGCCGCAACGACTGCGTGGCGCTGCACCACCACGGCCACACCCGGCTTTCTGGCCGGGAGCTGTCGATCTTCGAGCGGCTCATGCGCAACTCGGCCGTCTTGCAGGGTCACATCGGCGTCTGGGTCAAGCAGGCCTAT
>DATNCB010000552.1:0-2765 GCA_035571715.1 Ramlibacter sp. | reverse complement strand
GAAGATCGAGCGCACCTGGTTCGCCGCCGACAAGACCGGCTTCCACATGCTGCATACGCTGTTCCAGACGTCGATCAAGTATCCGTCGATCAAGCGCTTCGATGAGCATTTCTGCGCCGACCTGATCGTGGACGAGGGTCGGGTTCAGGGCGTGGTCGCGATCGAAATCGCGACCGGCCAGTTCCGCATGATCCAGGCCAAGTCGGTGATCATGGCCACGGGCGGTGCAGGCCGCGTGTTCCGCGAGAACACCAACGGCGGCATCGTGACGGGCGACGGCATGGCACTGGCATTCCGCCACGGCGTGCCGCTGCGCGATATGGAGTTCGTGCAATACCACCCGACCTGCATGCCGGGGACCGGCCTGCTGTTCACCGAGGCTTGCCGCGGCGAAGGCGGCTTCCTCCTCAACAAGGACGGCTATCGTTACCTGCAGGACTACGGCCTCGGACCGGCCTCCGACAAGCCCGTCAACAAGGCGATGGAGCTGGGTCCGCGCGATCGTCTGAGCCAGGCCTACTGGCACGAGAAACAGAAGGGCCGCACACTCTCCGATCCGCGCTGGGGCTCGTACGTGCACCTGGATCTGCGCCATCTGGGCGAGAGAAAACTGCGCGAGCGCCTGCCACAGATCTACGAACTCGCGGTGGAGTACCTCGGTGTCGATCCCGCCAAGCAATGCGTCCCCGTATTGCCGGCCGTCCACTACACCATGGGTGGCATCACCGCCGACGGCAACACCGCCGCGCCCCTGCCCGGCCTCTATTCGGTCGGCGAGTGTTCCAGCGTTGGCATCCACGGCGCCAACCGGCTCGGCTCGAATTCGCTGACCGAACTCATCGTGTTTGGCAAGGTCGCCGGCGTCCAAGCGGTTGCCTATGGCAAGACGGTGTCGCACGGCAAGGAAGCGACGCTCGCGAAACTGGCCGACGATGCCGAGCGCCGGGCGCTCGCGGTCGTGGCGCGCGCCGATGGCACCGAACGTGTCGCCACGTTGCGGCGCGAGATGGCCAAGAGCATGGAAGACGGCTGCGGGATCTACCGCACGGCCGCCACCATGCAATCGACTTGCGACAAGCTCGCCGAACTCAAGCAACGCTACAAGCGCGTGCAGGTCGACGATCATTCCAAAGTCTGGAACACCGATTGGTTGCTCGCGATCGAACTGGGCTTCCTGATCGACGTGGCGGAGGCGATGGCGCACTCGGCACTGAACCGGCGCGAGTCGCGCGGTTCGCATCAGCGCCTCGACGGCTTCGAGGCACGCGACGACGTCAACTTCCTGAAGCATTCACTGGCGTACCACCGACCGGGCGAGGCGCCTGACATCGCTTACGGCCCGGTGAAGATCACCACGTCGACGCCCGGGACACGCGCCTATGGAGCGGCAGGCGAAGAAGCCGACCGCAAAGCGAAGGAGGAAGCTGTCCATGCCTGAAAGCAAACGAATCGAGATCCAGGTCCTGCGCTACCGGCCCGAGCAGGAAGACGTGCCGGTGTGGCAGAGCTACTACGTGCCGTTCACCGACGACATGTCGGTCTTGCAGGGCCTGCAGCACATCAAGGACGACATCGACGGCACCCTGAGCTTCCGGTGGTCTTGCCGGATGGCCATTTGCGGCAGTTGCGGCATGATGGTCAACGGCACCCCGAAGCTGTCGTGCCAGACCTTCCTGCGCGACTTGCTGCCTGGGCCGGTGCGCGTCGAAGCGCTGTCCCACTTCCCGATCGAGCGCGACCTGGTCGTCAGCGTGGAGCCGTTCGTCAAGAAGCTGGAGAGCGTCAAGCCCTACATCATTCCGAAGAAGCCGCGCACGCTCGATCAGGGCGAATACCTGCAGACGCCCGAGCAGCTCGAGCAGTTCGAGCAGTTCAGCTCGTGCATCAACTGCATGCTCTGCTACGCCGCCTGTCCGCAGTTCGGGCTGAACCCCGACTTCATCGGGCCGGGCGTACTTGCCCTGGCCCATCGTTACAACGTGGACTCGCGTGATGGCGGGCGCGACGAACGGATGGAAATCATGAGCACCGAGGAAGGCGTGTGGGATTGCTCGGCCGTGGGCTACTGCTCCGAAGTCTGTCCCAAACACGTCGATCCTGCGAACGCCGTCAACCAGAACAAGGTCAACAGCGCGAAGGATTACTTCCTTAGATTCCTCTCACCGAAAGGGGCCTCCAAATGAACGCTAGAGCTGGAGTGAGGCGGCCGTATGTGCGGTCGATGCAAGGCTGGTGGCGCCGCGACCCATTCTTCATGGCCTACATGTTCCGCGAAGCAACCGCGTTCGCAGTGGCTATCTATGCGATCGTGTTGGCGGTCGGCGTGTTGCGCCTTTCACAGGGCGAGGCTGCCTGGAACGGCTGGTTGGGTGCGCTGCGCTCGCCTGGATCCATCCTGCTGCACCTGGTGCTGCTGGTTTCGTTTGCGATCCATGCGAAGAGCTGGTTCGAGATCATGCCAAAAACCATGCCGATGATGTTCGTCGGCGGGCGCCGGGTGGAGGCCTCGACAATTACGCGAACCGGCTGGATCGCGACACTCGTGGTCACGGTTGTGATGTTCGTATTGACATGGTGGTGGAAGAAATGAAGCGATCGAACGCACCTATTTTCTGGCTCCTGTTCGGCGGCGGCGGAATGCTGGCCGCCTTGTTCGGAACGATGTTGGTGTTCATCACCGGCATTGCCGCCCCGCTGGGCTGGCCCTTCGGGCCCGACCTGCTGAGCTATCCGCGCGTGCTCGCCTTCGCGCAGAACTGGATCGG
>DATNCB010000551.1:0-1443 GCA_035571715.1 Ramlibacter sp. | reverse complement strand
CCGTCTGCAGGTCGAACACCAGGCGGTCCTCGCGCCGGTTGGCGATCACGTGCAGGCGCGCGCGGATCAGGCTCAGCAGCGCTTCGTTGCGCTTGATCTGCCGTGCCTCGAAAGCCGTGGCCAGCCCCTTGCGGGCGAGCTCGTCCCAGCTCTTGCCCAGGCCCGCTGCCTTGGCGACCCACAGGATCACCTGCAAATCGCGCAGGCCCCCGGGCGACTCCTTGCAATTGGGCTCCAGCGAATAAGGCGTGTTTTCGAACTTGGTGTGGCGCTGGCGCATCTCCAGCGTCTTGGCGGTGAAATACGCCTTGGGATCGATGGTGGGGGCGAAGCGCCTCTGGAAATCCGCATACAGACGGGCATCGCCGGTGACGAGGCGAGACTCCAGCAGCGAAGTCTGCACCGTGACGTCGCTCTCGGCCTGCGCCACGCACTGTGAGGCCGTACGCACGCTGGAGCCGATTTCCAGCCCTGCATCCCAGCAGTTGCCGATGAACGCCTCGACTTTGCGCTTGAGTTCGGGATCGGCATCGGCCGAGGCGCCGTCGGGCATCAGGACCAGCACGTCGACGTCCGAATGCGGGAACAGCTCGCCGCGGCCGTATCCGCCGACGGCGATCAGCGCGAAGCCGGCGGGCAGGCCGGCGCTGTCCCACAATGACTTCAGCGTGACGTCCGCTTCGCGTGCGAGCCGCTGCAGCAGGCCACGGATGCCGCGCGCTGAACTGCCTTGTGCCTGCAGCGATGCCAGCAGCCCAGTCTTGCGGGCGCGGTAGTCGTCGCGCAGCGCCTGCAGATCGGGCACCGGCGGATGAGGTGCCACCGCAAGGTTCATGCGTGGACGAAAGGCGGCGGGGGTGGGCTGCCGGCCGACAGCGTCAGCACGTTGTAGCCGGTTTCGGTGACGAGAACGGTGTGCTCCCACTGGGCCGACAGCGAATGGTCCTTGGTGACGATGGTCCAGCCATCGCTGCCGAACTCCTTCACGTCCCTGCGGCCGGCGTTGATCATCGGCTCGATCGTGAAGGTCATGCCGGGCTTGAGTTCATCCAGCGTGCCGGGCCTGCCGTAGTGCAGCACCTGCGGATCCTCGTGAAAATTTCGGCCGATGCCGTGGCCGCAGAACTCGCGCACCACCGAGAAGCCGTTGCCCTCGGCGAATTTCTGGATCTCGAAACCGATGTCGCCCAGGTGGATACCGGGCTTGACCTGCACGATGCCGTGCCACATCGCCTCATAGGTCAGCGCGCACAGCCGCTTGGCGGCAATCGACACTTCGCCGACCAGGTACATGCGGCTGGTGTCGCCGAACCAGCCGTCCTTGATCACCGTAACGTCGACGTTGACGATGTCGCCTTTCTTCAGCGGCTTGTCGTTGGGAATGCCGTGGCACACCACATGGTTGACGGAAGTGCACAGCGACGCGGGATAGGGCGGGTAGCC
>DATNCB010000550.1:0-17089 GCA_035571715.1 Ramlibacter sp. | reverse complement strand
GTGCTGCCCAGGTATCGCTCCAGCACGGCCATCTCGCCAGCCGAAGGCGATCCCTTCCCCGCGATGACCGAGTAGATGTTGCCCCTGAAGCCATCGCGCGGAAAATAGTTGGCATAGCCCCAGCCGATCAGCAGCTGGGTGAAAACGCTGGGAGCCGGCGACGCGCTGCTGTTCGCGACCACGGCCGTATTCACACGCAACGTTTGAGCGCCGGGGGCCGATGTGAAAGCGATGATCGAGGGCGTATTGGCGTTCAACTTGGCCGGGCTGGTCAACTCCACGGTTGTGCCATTGGCATCGACCCATCTGGCCTGTGGCTGGCTGTTGGCAAAAGCCAGTTCCGACACATGGTTCGCCTCGGCCTTCGAAGCCTGGAACACCACGCCGGTGTTGTCAGCGCCCGGCACGCTTACCGCCGCAATGGCAAAGTGTGCGTCCTGGATATCGTAGGGCGCGCGGTTCCTG
The DNA here is from genome assembly GCA_035571715.1 of Ramlibacter sp. Lineage (GTDB taxonomy): Bacteria > Pseudomonadota > Gammaproteobacteria > Burkholderiales > Burkholderiaceae_C > Ramlibacter. The sequence goes on along the minus strand of DATNCB010000550.1, from coordinate 16,624 downwards.
GGGTTGGCCTGGATGCCCGCAACACTCTCCGACTTCTTGCACCACAGACCGAAGGTGTTGAGGGCGGAATGGTCGGTGCTTTTCTTGCCGTTGATCACGCGCATGACAGGCACCGACATGTCGCCCATCGCGGCGCTGTCCTTGTTGATCCAGTTCACCATCTCCATCGCATTGCCCGGGCTGGAGCCGTAGCCCGAGTCCGAAACGGCACGCACGGGCTGGCCGTCCTGCGCCGGCGTGCCCAGCATGAAATCGGTGTGGCCCTCGGCCATTTCCCATTTGCAGGCGCTGTACTTCGCGATGATCGCCGACGCGGCGTCGGGCAGGCTCGTTGCCTCGTAGGCCACCGGGTCGGACAACGAATACACCTTTCGCGGCGGCGGCACCTGCCCGTTCAACTGCCCGTCGCTGGTGTAGGTCAGCGTGGCTACGCTGTTCGCAGACGGCGTGAAGCTGTACGTGTCCTGCCCGTTCGGGCCAGCCGGAATGGTGAGAGTGGACTTGCTGAACGTGCCGCCATTGCTGGACGCGACGGTCAGGTTTACCTGGCTGGCCAGGTTGCCGCGGGCGTACACCGTAACGGTGACCGACCCACCGTCCTTTGCGTAGCCTGCCCCGTCGTCGAACAAAGTGGCACGTGCGATGCCGGCCGCCGCCTTCATCGGGCCGGTGACGGCGGGCTCGAGCGTCTTGTTCTGGTGCCAGCCCGGCACGTTGTTGATCGCGTAGTTGCGCGCGGGCCAGTGGTTGCCGCCCATCCAGGTGTAGATCTCGACGCCCTGCTGGCGCGCGAAATTCACGGCCCGCCCGAACATCTCTTGCCAGCGCCAGTCGTCCAGCGGCATGCCGATCTCCGTCAGCGCCAGTTTCACGCCTTTGGCCTTGGCCCAATCGGTGGCGATCTTCAGGCGTTTGACGCCCGTGTCCAGGTCAATGTGCTCCGAGCCGATACCCGCGCTGTAGTTCTTGGCGACCTCGGTGTCGAAGTCGAACGCAAAGCCGTTGCTGAACGCGTCGAGGTACATGTGCACCTCGTAGATGAGATTGGTGCCGGCCAGCGGCCAGGCGGGATTCTTCGTTCCCATCGTCATCGCCGCATCCCACTCGTTTCCGGACAGGTAGATCGGGTTCGCCGGGTCGATGGCGCGGATTGCGTTGATGGCCACCTGTGCAAAGGCCGGCCAGATCGTCAGGTCTTCGCCGCCGTAGGAAGGGGCAGTGCCGCCGGACTCGGGCAGCTCGTGCGGCTCGTTCATGAGGCCATAGCCGCCGAAGCCCGGGTGATCTTTCCATTTGTTGGCCGCGCGGGTCCAGAAATCGACGAAGTTGGATTGCTTGAGCGTGGCGCCGGGGGCCAGCGCGAAGATGCGCTCCTGCACCTGCGAGCCGTCGCTGGTGTAGGGTCGCCGCAAACCGTCGGGCGGCACGGTCAGGCCGATCACCGAACCGTCGGGCTGGAACTTGAAATCCTGGTAGCGGCAGTAGTTGTGGAGGTCGATGATGCACTTGGCGCCGGCGGCAGCGTGCGCATCGAGCACACCGGTGATATAGGACTCGTACCCTCCATGGAAAGCGCCGGGGTTGCCGATCGCGGCTTTGGCGGCGGCATCGGCCACGGTGTCGTGCAGCATGGGCTGCAGCAGCTCCCACTGGATCGGCAGGCGGTTCTTGCTGTAACCGGTCGAAGCCAGATAAGCCACGTCGGCCGCGCGCGGCACCGTGAAGTTCAGGTTGGGCGTCGTGCTCAGGCCGTAGCGCAGGCCGGGCTTGGCCCATTCCATGCCCGACAGGTTGGTTCCCATCGGCAGCGAGCCCGGGGCAAAACCATCCGATGCTGCCGGTCCCGAAGGTGCGCGCGCGGGTCCCGGGGCTACTGCCACGCTGGCGGCGCTTTCGCCCCCGCCTCCGCCTCCGCCGCATCCGACACCGGTAATGGCGGCTGCGGCGGCCGCGGTCGCAGTCTTGGAAAATTCACGTCTTCTCATCAGTAGATCCAAAGGTGAGAGAGCGCGCGATTAAAAAATCACGAGTACGCTCAACAAGGGGACCCCGGCGAAGCGAGATGGCGTTCGGCGAGGAGCGAGTCGCCCGGCGCTGAACTGCAGTGCTCGGGCTGATGGGGTGAAAGCTGAACCTCAGCCAGACCCCAGCTGGACCGTGCAATCGTAGTAGGACATCGCCGACAGAACTGTTGGCATCCGCGGCGGAAAAGTAAGCAAACGGTTTACGGGTTTACACGAGAGGGGCCGGAAATCGGTCTTGCCGGCGAGACTGTGGCGGACCCGCTGCGCGGATCCCAAAGGCTGCTCAGCAGCGCATGAATCCTAGCTCAGCGGCCAAAGGCAGCGCGCGAACGGCGTGAAAAGATCACCTCCGCTTTGGGTCTGAAAGCAGACGAGGCCGGAAGCTCTAGCTCAGCCGCCAACGATTACGTTGAGTCGCTGAACGTCACTCCCATTTACCCGCGGGACCGGTCCGGGGTAATCGCAGGGACATGCGCGGCATATCGCAAACCAAAGAACTAATTTTGTACGGTACTGGGAACGCCGCCACCATTCGTTACCAAGTTGTTGGGATCGCGGCGAGATTTCCGTTAACTAGATCACGCCTGCAAGTTGCTCTTTTCGAAGGCTGAGCTTAACTTGTGATGAAGCTCACCAATTTGTATCGGTGGGGGACTAAAGTACACCATGCGCTGGCTCAAACCCAATCTCAGAAGCAGCATCTACGGATTGCTCGGCAACCCGGTAGCCCCGTCGGAATCGATGCTCGAAACGGGCACGGAGGACATTCGCGAGGCGATGTTGGCGGTTCTTGGCGACGCAGGCCCCAAGCACTTCCCGCAGATCACGCGTCGCGTCCGCTACGCCAACGACATCCACGCGCTGTGGTACCTGCGCGGGGATCTCATGGCGGCGCTGGCGGCAGTGCACGGAGAAATGGCGGCTCGTCAAAAGCTCGCTCCCATCACCGAGATGTTCCAGGGCCTGCTACCCAGCGGCCTGACCTCACGTCCCAGCCCGCTGGTCGGCTGAATCCGCCGCCCTCTAGTGGCGGTGCCCCCAGAGTACGAAAGCGTCACGGCCTTCCACCGCCAGGTGAACTTTCGCACCCACCGGCAACGCCACCTTGGTGGCTACATGCCCGAAAGGCAGCTTCGTGAAGACGGGCACCGCGACCTGGCGCCGAAGCCAGTCGATGACCGTCTGCAGGCGATAGCCCTTGTCGTGGGGGACAGGCTTGTAGTTCGTAAAGTGCCCCAGCACGATCGCTTTTTGCCGCGCCAGCACGCCCGCATACAGCAGCTGAGTCAACATCCGCTCGACCCGGTAAGGATGCTCGTGCACGTCTTCGAGGAACAGGATGCCGCCTTTGATCCTGGGGAGCCATGGACCGCCGACCAGCGTGGCGAGCACCGCAAGGTTGCCGCCCCAGAGCTCGCCCTTCAGCTCGATCGGCTGGGTCGCGGCTTCCGCTTGAGGCAGGTGCCAGCCCGTGCCCTCCCCCTGTCCGCCCACCAGATCCTCGAAACAGGCCTGCATGATCTCGTCGGGCTCCCCGGGCACGCCGAAGTCCTCGCCCAAAGCCGGGCCGGCCCACGTGACGGCGCCGGTTTCGGCCAGCACGGCGCTCTGGAAGGCGGTGAAATCGCTGATTCCCACGAAACGCATGCCCTTGTCGATCGCCTTCGCCACGGCCTTGTAGCGTATCGCCGGCAGCAGCCGCGTGAGGCCGTATCCGCCGCGGGTAATCAGCGCCACGTCCGCGCCGCTCGCGGCCGCCCGATGGATTGAGGCAAGGCGCGTTTCGTCGTCGCCGGCAAAACGCATACATCTCGCGAACACCGCCTCGTCGAGTTCGACCTCGTAGCCCAGCGCCTGCAATCGTGCTACACCGCGGCGGATCACCGCTTTTTCGCGCACCGCGCTCGAGGGCGAATAGATATAGATTTGTTTTTTCACCGGCGGAAGTATCCCACCGCCGCGCGGGCGATCGGCTCGCCATGCTCCTGCACGAAGTGCCCGGCCTCGCCGATCACCATCGGCGCAGGGCAGCCGCGAATGTCCTTGCGCAAGGCTTCCATCACGGGCAGGCCCAGCACCGGATCCTGAGCGCCGACGGCCATGAGGGTCCGCCCCGACCATCGTGTCGACCAGAACTCGCGCGCCTCGCGGGAAACGGCGGCGCCATCGGCATCGAGACGATCCGGCACCATGGCGGGAAATGCCCGCAGTGCCGCCCGGTGCCCTGCATCGGGGAATGGCGCGTTGTAGGCCGCGCACTCCTCGGGAGCCATCTGCGGATTGCCTCGCGCGAACAGGCGGCCAACATCGAAGCCGGGGTTCTTCGCGCACATCTCGCGCCAGGCGAGAAAGCCCGCGCTAAGCGGTGTGTCGCCGGTGCCCAGGGCAGTGTTCATCGCCAGCAGACCGAAATAGCGCTGCGGCGCGGCCATCGGCAACGTCAGTCCGAGCAGACCGCCCCAGTCCTGCACCACGAGCACGACATTGCGCAAATCGAGGCGCTCGATCAACTCCAGCAGCACCTGCCGATGCCACCCAAAGCTGTGGGCCGCCTCCTTTTTCGGCTTGTCGCTCCTGCCGAAGCCGATCATGTCCGGCGCCACCACACGATCGCCTGCGGCCAGGAATACGGGAATCATTTTCCGGTAGAGATAGCTCCACGCCGGGTTGCCGTGCAGGCACAGCCAGGTGATCGGATCGTCCTGAGCTTGTCGAAGTAGCGGCGCCTCGTCCAGGTAATGCATGCGCAGGCCCGCGAGCGACGGCAGATCGTTGATATAACGCGGCTGCCAGGGATAGCCCGGGAGATCGGCGAAGGCCGGGTCCGGGGTGCGCAGTGCGTCGTCCCGCAGCGGATCGGCGCTCGTGCGTCCCTCCTGTCGCCGGGCTTTGAAGAATTCGCCGAGCAACTCGCCGCAAGCTTCGCCCAGGACACCGGCCTTCACCTCGGTCTGGTGATTGAGCTGCGACTGGGCAAAAAGATCGACGACCGAGCCGGCTGCGCCGGTCTTGGGATCGGCGGCGCCGAAGACGACGCGCCGCAGCCGCGCATGCAGCATGGCACCACTGCACATCGCACAAGGCTCCAGCGTCACGTAAAGATCACAGCCGTCGAGTCGGTAATTTCCCATTGCCCCGGCCGCCTCGCGAAGGGCCATGATCTCGGCGTGGGCCGTGGGGTCTTGAGAGCCGACCGGCGCGTTGTGACCCACGCCGATGACCTGCCCGTTGTGCACCACCACCGCGCCCACGGGCACCTCGCCGGCAATGGCGGCCAGCCGAGCCTGCTCGAGCGCCAGGCCCATGAATCGCGCGTCGCTCATTTCTCCTCGGGCATGGGCCGGGCCTGCTGCATGGCACCTTGAACAGCCTGTTGGTACTGCTGCACTTGCTGCTGCGGAGTTCCAGCCGGCGGGGCCATGGTTTCGGACGGCGCGCCGGCCGAAGGCGGCACCGCAGACGGGGCCAACTGCTTCTTGACCAGCATCCCGACGATCGCCACGACGATAAGCAGGCTCAACACTCCAAAAACGGCTCGCATACGGCTCCTATTTGCCAAGTCCCAGCGCATCCATCCATTGGGCCAGTTCGCGCTCCTGCTCGTTGCCTTGCGCGTAGCCGGCCTTGAGCGCGGCATGCGACTCAGGGCGGTGCTGGTTCAGCTTGAGCTTGCACTCCAGCGCAACGACTCTCAATTCGAAGCCTACGATGCCGGCGAACATCTTGTGAGCGAATTCGTCCCCGAGGCTGTGCAATTGCTTCGCGTAGGCCGGCTCGTGGTCACCGATCAGTTTGTTGAGCAGCGCCGTCTTGCCCGGCGCGTCCTCGATCAGCGTCGCGGCAACCGTGCAATGCACCGCCAGGTAGTTCCAGCTCGGCACCCGAGCCAGGTCCGGGTAGATCTTTGGCGACTGATAGGCGTGTGGGCCGAGAAAGGTGACCAGTGCTGCCGGCCGTTCCTGCAGGAATCGCCAATGCGGGTTGGGCCGGGCGCAATGGCCCAACAGGAAAAACTCGCCTTCCCGGTCTTCCAGGTGCAAAGGCAGATGCGTCACGAACGGCACGCTCGCGTCGTCGTTGGAAATCAGGCTGGCGAAGGCATGCTCGCGCATGAGCCGTGCGGCCACGGTGCGATCCGTCGACTTGAATTGGGGCGGCTGGTACATGACTGGATTGTGCTACTGCTCGCCTGGCGGCCCTTTGGTACAGTTAGATAGACAGTCTAAGTTGTATTGTCCAAATGACTTAGACAGATACGCGGGGAGCATCGCCCTAGGTCGAACCCATTGATCGCATGACCCTCTCAGGCTGACTGACTCAGGTTCCAGGTTTCCCAGCTTCGTGAGAGGCGATTGTGGTTTATTTGCCGCTGCTTTTCGCGTCCAGACTTTCCAATAAACAAGTTTAGCTTGACAGTCCACGTTATCTGTCTAATAGTCTTTAGACAGACCAAATGTCGAGGCCTTCTTGTTGACCAGCAAAGAGCTACTGGAAAGGACCGGGATTTCACGGGCAACCCTGAACAACTACATCAGTTGGGGGATTGTTCCGAGACCCGAAGTATTGCCGCCGGAGCCGCGCGATGGCGCCGCGCCGCGCATCGGCTACTTCCCGGATGAAGTCGTGGCGCGCATCGAAGAGATCCAACGACTGAAGCGGGAGGGGTGGAGCATCACCAGGATCGCTGAGCATTTCGCCGCAGGCCAAATGGCGGCGGTGCCCGGCGCGCCGCCACAGAAGGCGACCAGCCCGTCCCCGGCCGGCTCCGCACCGGAGCCCGGCGTGATGCCGAGCCTCTCGATCGATGAGATCGCCCACCCCGCATATATCCTCAATCACCGCTTCCAGCTGGTGTGGTTCAACACGGCCGCCGGCGCGCGCATGCTGCGAGGCTTGGTGCAGGTGCCGCCGGATGAGCCGCAGAGCGTATTCAAGTACCTCCTGCGGAGCCTGCCGGCTGACGCGGCCAGCCGGGACCAGGTCCTGCGTTTTCATCTTGGGCTTGCCAAGCAGCACGGACTGGGTATTCCCGAACTCTCCCGCGGATTGTCGCAAGAGGAAGCCGGCGTCCTGGAGCGCCTCTTCAACGAGGTGCAGCGGCCAGAACCCGGCCTGGTTTCACAAGCCCTGATCCCAGGGAATGCTGCAGCGGCGCAGCCGGTACGCGTGTACGCCGTGCAGTTTCGCGAACGGATCCTGTTCGTGCATGTCCCTGGCGGCCGCGCTTCCGAGGACCTTTCGCCTCTGCTGGTTTCCAGCGAACTTGTGACCGGTACGTTCGCGGGCAAGCGCCGCCCCGAGCTGAGCCAGGTGGCGGTGCTGGTAGCGGACCTGCAGCACCCCACCCGGATCTGGTCCGAATTGCCGGCCGAAGAATATTTCGAACTGATCAACCAGATCTGGATGACGGTCGATCCGATTTTCCGGCGTCACCACGGCACTCACGGCAAGCACGCCGGGGACGGGATGGTCTGCTACTTTTTCCCCCAGCGTGATAGCAGCCATGTGTGGAACGCGCTCGTCGCCGCACAGGAAATGCGAGAAGCGATGCGCCGCGTGAGCAAGGAGTGGCAGCTGCGCAAGCGCTGGGCCACCGAGCTCTACATGAACACCGGCCTGGACGAGGGCCAGCAGTGGCTAGGCACCCTGAAGTCGGCCGGCCAGGTCGAGTTCACGATGCTCGGCGACACCTTGAATCACGCGGCGCGGATTTCGGATTTCGCCAGGTATGGCGCGATCTGGGCGACCAAGAACCTGATCGGCAAGCTCACTCCAGAGCAAAAGCAGCGCCTGAAATTCGGCGTGCGCCGCAAGAGCAGCGAGGGCCGCGACGTCTTGGTCCCATCCATTTTCTCCAACGTGGACAGCCTGGCCGATACGGCTGGGGCCTCCGTCGAGAAGTTGAAGGACATTGCGCGGCTGCCAATTACCGAGATCGTCGAAATCGCCGCGCCTGAAAAGGGCAGCGATGGCGCGGCCCCAAACCCGACTTGATTCAGAAGAGAGGCTCACTATGCGTTGGTTCAAGCCCAATCTCAGAAGCAGCGTTTCTGCCATGTTTTCGTCAGGCCATCCGTCGCAACCGTCGGAATCGGCGCCGGAGGACGTGGGCATCGAGGACATTCGCACGTCCATGCTCGCACTGATAGGCGAGGACGAGGACAGGAAGTTCCTGCACGTCGGGCGCCGGATTCGCTACGCCAGCGAAGTGATGGGCTTGTGGTACCTGCGAGGCGATTTGATGGCGCTTCTTGCCAGCCGGCATGGCGAGGTGCAGGCCCGGGCGGACCTCAAGACGATCACCGACATGTTCGAGGACATGCTGCCGAGAGGCCTGCGATCGCGGCCCAGCCCGCTGGCTTCCAGGGACGGATCGAACAGCGGCAACGGCGACAGCGAGTGAACTACTCCCACTCGATCGTTGCCGGCGGCTTGCTGCTCACGTCGTAGGTGACGCGGTTGACGCCGCGCACCTCGTTGATGATGCGGCTGGAGACCTTCTTGAGGAGCGCGTAAGGCAATTCGGCCCAATCGGCCGTCATGAAGTCGCTGGTCTGCACGGCGCGCAATGCAACGACGTAGTCATAGGTGCGGCCGTCGCCCATGACACCCACGCTCTTGACCGGCAGGAACACCGCGAAGGCCTGGCTGGTCAGCTGGTACCAGTTCTTCCCGGTCGCCTTGTCCTCGAAGTTGCGCAGCTCCTCAATGAAGATCGCGTCGGCGCGGCGCAGCAGGTCCGCGTATTCCTTTTTTACCTCGCCCAGGATGCGCACCCCCAGCCCCGGGCCCGGGAACGGGTGGCGATAGACCATCTCGGCGGGCAGGCCGAGGGCGACGCCGAGCTCGCGCACTTCGTCCTTGAACAGATCGCGCAGCGGCTCGAGCAATTTCAGGCCCAATTCCTCGGGCAGGCCGCCCACGTTGTGATGGCTCTTGATCGACACGGCCTTCTTGTTCTTGGCGCCGCCGGACTCGATCACGTCGGGGTAGATGGTCCCTTGGGCCAGCCACGCCACATGGCGTGCATGTGTCTGCTTGATCTTCGCAGCCTCGGCCTTGAACACCTCGATGAACTCGCGCCCGATGACCTTGCGCTTGGCCTCGGGATCGCTGACGCCGGCCAGCTTGCCCAGGAAAAGGTCGCTGGCATCCACGCGGATCACCTTGGCGTGCAGCTTGCCGGCAAACATCTCCATCACCATGTCGCCCTCGTTCAGGCGCAGCAGGCCGTGGTCGACGAACACGCAGGTCAGCTGCTCGCCGATGGCGCGATGGATCAGTGCGGCGGCAACGGAAGAATCGACACCGCCCGACAGGCCCAGGATCACCTCCTCGGTGCCGACCTGCCTTCGAATGTTTTCCACGGCCTCGGCCACGTGGTCGTGCATGACCCAGTCGGGCCGTGCTCCGCAAATCGCCAGCACAAAGCGCTCGAGGATGGCGCGCCCTTGACGGGTGTGGGTAACCTCGGGGTGGAACTGGACGGCGTAAAAGCCGCGCTCTTCGTCTGCCATCGCGGCGATCGGGCAGCTTTCCGTGCTCGCCATGAGCTTGAAGCCGGGCGGCAGCTCGGTCACTTTGTCGCCATGGCTCATCCAGACGTCGAGCATGCCGTGGCCCTCGGACGTCGTGAAGTCGGCGATGTCCTTGAGCAAACGAGTGTGGCCGCGCGCGCGCACGCTGGCGAAACCGAACTCGCGCTTGTGGCCGCCTTCGACCCGGCCGCCAAGCTGGTGCGCCATGGTCTGCATGCCATAGCAGATGCCCAGCACCGGAACGCCCAGTTCGAACACCGCTTGCGGCGCCTTGTCGGTGGTGTCCTCGTAGACGCTGGCGTGGCTGCCGGAGAGGATCACCCCCTTGAGACAGCCGTCGGAAGCGTACTGGCGGACCCAATCGCCTGTCACGTCGCAGGGATGGACCTCGCAGAACACGTGCGCCTCGCGCACGCGCCGTGCGATCAGCTGCGTGACCTGGGAGCCGAAATCGAGGATGAGGATCTTGTCGTGTTGCATGTCAGGCCAAGGTCCTCACTCCGCGCGGTAGTTCGGCGCTTCCTTGGTGATCTGAACGTCGTGCACGTGGCTCTCCCGGATGCCGGCGACCGTGATCTCGACAAATTCGGCCTTGGTTTTCATCTCTTCGATGGTCGCGCAGCCGCAATACCCCATGCTGGCGCGCACGCCGCCGGCCATTTGGTAAACGATGGCCACCAGCGATCCCTTGTACGGCACCCTGCCCTCGATGCCCTCGGGCACGAGCTTGTCGGCATTGGGGTTGCCCGTGGTCGCCTCCTGGAAGTACCGGTCCGCGCTGCCCTGCTCCATCGCGCCGATCGACCCCATGCCACGGTAGCTCTTGTAGCTGCGCCCCTGGAACAGGACGATTTCGCCCGGCGCCTCCTCGGTGCCGGCGAACATGCTGCCCATCATCACGGTGCTGGCGCCGGCCGCTATTGCCTTGGCGATGTCGCCCGAATAGCGCACGCCGCCGTCCGCAATCAGCGGCACGCCGCTGCCTTGCAGGGCGGTGGCGACATTGTCGATCGCCGTGACCTGCGGCACGCCAACGCCCGCGACGATGCGGGTGGTGCAGATCGAACCGGGGCCGATGCCGACCTTCACCGCGTCGGCGCCCGCTTCCACCAAAGCGCGCGCAGCCGAGCCGGTCGCGATATTGCCGCCGATGACGTCGACCTGTGGATAGTTCTGCTTGACCCAGCGCACGCGCTCGATCACGCCCTTGCTGTGCCCGTGTGCCGTGTCCACCACGATGGCGTCGACGCCGGCTTTGACCAGCGCTTCGACCCGCTCCTCCGTGCCCTGGCCCACGCCGACTGCCGCGCCGACCCGCAGCCGCCCCGACGCATCGCGCGCCGCATTGGGAAAGCTGGTCTGCTTGGTGATGTCCTTGACGGTGATGAGGCCCTTCAGCTCGAAGGCGTCGTTGATCACGAGCAGCCGCTCCAGCCGGTACTTGTTCAGCAGGGCCTTGGCTTCGGCCGAGCTGGTGCCCTCGCGGACGGTGATGAGTTTTTCGCGGGGCGTCATGATCTCGCTGACCCGCACGTCATAGCGCGTCTCGAAACGCAGGTCGCGGCCCGTGACGATGCCGACCACCTTGCCGCCGTCGACTACCGGGAAGCCCGAAATCCCCAGCTGCTCCTGCATGTCGATCACCTGTCGCACCGTGTGACCGGGAGTGACGATGACCGGGTCGCGCAGCACGCCGGATTCGTAGCGCTTCACCCGCGAAACCTCGGCCGCTTGCTGCTTGGCCGTCAGGTTCTTGTGCACGATCCCCATGCCGCCTTCCTGGGCGATCGCGATGGCGAGGCGCGCTTCCGTCACCGTGTCCATCGCGGCGGACACCAGCGGCAGGTTCAGGGAGATGTTTCGGGAGAGCCGGGTCGCAAGGGAGGTGTCCTTGGGCAGGACCTGGGAGAACGCCGGCACCAGCAACACATCGTCGAAGGTGAGCGCTTTGCCTAGGAGGCGCATGTGGTAGCTCCAAAAGGCGGATTGTACCCGTGGCCCTCGGTAGTTACCCTCGCAACAGTCGCGCGGCTTTTTCGAGACGAACTGCGCATTCTGCTCACCGGACGGTGGCTGGTTGGCCCAGGCTGGCGCTACACTGGCCCAATGAAATTGCTTCGCGTTACCGTGCTTGGCCTGGCATGCGCCCTGCCCGCTGCGTCGTTCGCCCAATGGCAGTGGATCGACAAAGATGGCCGCAAGGTGTTCAGCGACCAGTCTCCGCCGGCGGAAATTCCCGCCAAGAACATCATCAAGCAGCCCGGCGTCAAGGGCCCTGCGGCAGCCGAGGCGGTTGCGCCCACTGCCTCGCAGGCGGCACGGCCCGCTCCCGCCGCGCCGAAGCTCAGCGGAAAAGACCAGGAGCTGCAGGAAAAGAAAAAGCAGGCCGAAGCGGCCGAAGCCGATAAGAACAAAGCTCACGAGGCACAAGTCGCCAAGGTGCGGGCCGAGAATTGCGAACGGGCCAAGCTTTCGAAGGCGAGTTTCGATTCCGGTGCCAGGATCGCGCGGACCAACGCCAAGGGCGAGCGCGAATACATCGACGACGCGACCCGCGCTGCCGAAACCAAACGCCTCTCGGTGATCATCGCCGACGACTGCAAAGCGGCGGGAGCTCAGTAGGCAACAGGCCCTAATCGGGCTTGCGGCTCTCCTTGCGCGCGAACAGGCCGGCTGCGCGCACTCCCTGCTTGCGGAAACGCTCCCGGCGCGCCAGCTTGGGGTCCACCTTGAGCGGCCGGTAGATTTCGATCCGGTCGTATTCGCGCACGTGCCGTTCCAGGCGGACGTGGCGCCCCCAGATGCCGACAACCGCGCTGCGCAGGTCCAGATCCGGAAACGCCGCCTGCAATCCGCACGCCTGCAATGCGTGGAGCACGGTTGAACCCGGTATCAGCGTCACCGGCCACTCATGCACCTCGCGCGGCGCCGGCGAGTACAGGACCACCGCGCGGATTTCAGCCGGCTGCGCCATACACCTGTTCTGCGCGCTTGACGAAGGCCTCCACCATGCTGCCCGCGATCTTGTCGAAGACCGGTCCCACGAGAGTGCGCAGCGCGGTACTGTCAAAGCCGTAATGCAGCTCCAGTTCAACTTTGCAGGCGCGTTGCTCCGCCGTGCCGAGCGGCGTGAACTTCCATTGCCCATCGAGCCGCGAAAACGGTCCGTCGAGCAGCTTCATGGACACTTCGCGACCGGGCACATGCTCGTTGTGGGTGGTGAAGGTCTGGTGGATTCCTCCGATTGCGATCCCGATCTCGGCCTTCATTCCGTGCTCGCCCTCGGGCGCCACCGATGCATGGTCACACCACGGAAGGAACTCCGGATAGCTGGCCACGTCGGTGACCAGATCGAACATTTCCTCGGCGCTGTACCAGATGAGGACGGACTTGTGAACTGTTTTCATAGAGAATGCTTCGGCCGCGCGGGCATTGTAGAGACGCGCCGGCACCCCATTTGTAAACCATGGCGAAGAAACCCGACACGACCAGCCGCATTGCCGACAACAAGAAGGCGGCCTACAACTACTTCTTCGAGGAAAAGTTCGAGGCTGGCATGGTGCTGCAAGGTTGGGAAGTCAAGGCCTTGCGCGAGGGCAAGGTGCAGCTCACCGATGGCTACGTCGTCGTCAAGGGCGGCGAGCTGTACGTGATCGGATGCCAGATCAACCCCCTGAAGACCGCCTCCACACATGTCAACCCCGATGCTGTACGGACCAAGAAGCTGCTGATGCACAAGGACGAAATCCGCCGCCTGATCGGGAAAGTAGAGCAGAAGGGCTATACGTTGGTTCCGCTCAACCTGCATTGGAAGGACGGCAAGGTCAAATGCGAGATCGCGCTGGCCAAGGGAAAGGCCGAGCACGACAAGCGCGACACGATCAAGGACCGCGAGGGCAAGCGCGAAGTCGAGCGGGCCATGAAGAGCCGCAATCGCTAAGGGCGAATTTTTTGCCCGTCATGGAATAAACGGGCTGCCGCCTGTGTTTATGGGCTTGTACGCCACCAAGACGGGGGATTCATGCGTAAACAATTCGTGTTCATTGCGGCCGGCATCCTCATTGCCGCCTCCGGCTTCGCCCTCTCCCAGCCCGCGAAGACCGCGGATGGCGCGCTAACCGGTCCCAACGGAATGACGCTCTACACATTCGACAAGGATGCGGCCGGAAGCGGCAAGTCCGTATGCAATGGCGCCTGCGCCACGGCGTGGCCGCCCTTGATGGCCGCCGACACCGACAAGCCTTCGGGCGACTACTCGGTGGTCGCCCGCGACGACGGCAAGAAGCAATGGGCCTACAAGGGCAAGCCACTCTACTACTATGCCAAAGATACCAAGGCGGGCGACAAGACCGGCGACGGCGTCAACAACGTCTGGAAGACTGCTCGGCCATAAGGCGCCTGGGTCGGCATCGAGCGGCAGATGGCCCGATGGGCCGGTGGAGTCACCATTGACTGAGCAGCGCGAACGGCGTGCAATCGAGACCCAGCTCTCAATTGGCCATGAATCGAATTCTGCTTGTGGAACACCTTCCCAGCCTGCGCCGCTACGCGCGGGCTCTGACTGGCGATACATGGGCCGCCGACGATCTGGTGCAGGACACGCTGGAGCGGGCCTGCTCCAAGTGGCAGCTCTGGGCGGTGGGCACGGACCTGCGCGCCTGGCTGTTCACCCTGATGCACAACCTGTACCTGAATCAGCGTCGCACGGCAAAGGTGGCGCTGAACTCGGTGAGCATCGACGACGTGGAAGCCGAGTTGCACGCACCATCGCCCGGAAGCGACGAGCCGCTGGACCTTGGCCGTTGCCTGCAGCGGCTGCCGGCCGACCAAAGGGCGGTGCTGCTGCTGGTTGCGGTGGAAGACATGAGCTATGAAGACGCAGCCAAGGTGCTGGCTATCCCTGTGGGAACCGTGATGTCGCGCCTGTCGCGCGCCCGTAGCCGGCTGCGGGAACTGATGGATGGCCGCCAACCTGCCGGACGGGCAGCTGCGGCCCAGGCGCCCAACTTGCGCCTCATGAAGTGATGGAGTGAAGATGGACACGCGCCCTGACGACGCCGCGCCGATCCCGGAGGACGACCTGCATGCGCTGGTCGACGGGCGTCTTGCGCCTGACGCCGCTGCGGCCCTGCACCGGCGGCTCGCCGCGGACCCAGAGGCGCAGGCCACGGCGGCCGCGTGGCAGGCCCAGCGCGAGGCGCTTCGGGAACTGTTTGTCGACATCGAGGCTCCGACCATGCCCGCCTCCTTGCTGGCGGTGGCTGAACGAGCGCAGCGTGTCCATGAGCAGGCATCGCAGTGGTGGCGTTGGGGCGGTATGGCCGCCGGGCTATTGCTGGCCTTCGGTGTCGGATGGCTCGCCAGCGTCCAGTGGCACGCCGGACCAAGCGAGGCGGCCATGGCACGCGCGGAGCCGGCGCGGCATTTCGCGCAGCAGGCGGCAGTCGCATACGCTGTGTTCCAGCCGGAGGTGCGTCATCCCGTTGAGGTCACGGCCGCGCAGCAAGACCACCTGGTTCAATGGCTGTCCAAACGGCTGGACCGGCCGCTGAAGGTTCCCGTGCTGAAGGCGCAGGGCTATGAACTGGTGGGCGGACGGCTGCTGCCAGGCGACGACGGCGCCCGCGCGCAATTCATGTACCAGGACGGAACCGGCCAGCGCATCACCCTTTATCTCGGGGCAGTCAAGTCCAGCGCCGGCGGCGATGTGCGCGAAACCGCATTCCGGTTCCTGGACGACGGTCCGGTGCCCGCTTTCTACTGGGTCGACCAGGGTTTTGGCTACGCCATCAGCGGCAAGCTGCCACGCGAGACGCTGCAGGAGCTGGCCCGGGTCGTGTACGGCCAGCTCTGAGGCCGCGGGGGCGGCCGCCCTCGCGGTCTTCAGGTCCGCAGCCGCCAGGCCAACACTTCGTTGGTAAGCAGCGCTCCAAGCACTAGCGCGCCGCCGGCGAGCACCGAATGGCCCGGCACCTCGTTGGCGCCGACCCACGCCAGCAGGATGCCGAAAATCACCTCGAGCGAAGCCAGCAGCGCGATCTCGGGAGCCTTGAGCACGCGGGCACACATCACCGAGAGTGCGCAGGGAATCGCCAGCTGGACCAGACCCAGCACGGCGAGCAGCCCGATATCGTGGCCCGAAGCCCGAAGCGGCACGGCCAGCGGCAGCGTCGTCAATGTTGAAATCACCGCGCCAACGAGCACGGCGGGCACCAGGTCCACATTGAGGCCGCGGGCGTTCGAGCGCTGCACGACAGTCCAGTTCACGGCTCCGGCCAGGGGCACGCAGAGCGCCACCAAAGTGCCGGCAACCTGCCCGCCCGAAACCTGCGCCGCGTACATGTAGGCGATGCCCGCGCCGGCCACCAGGATGGCCGTCCAGGTGCGCAGTGGAATCTGGTGGCCGATGACGACTCGCGCCAGCAGGGCCGTGAGGAATGGCCCGACTGACATCGTCACCAGCACGTTCGCGACGCTGGTGAGCGTGAGGGCCACCATGAACGCGGTGAACATCACGCTCCAGCACAGACCCGAGATCCACAATGCCGGCCCGCCATTGCGGATCCGGGCAAAGACCTGCCGCCCCTGGAAGAACGGCAGGATGATCATCAGCGACCCCACCGTGAAGAAACTGCGCCAGAAGGTGATCTCGAAACTGCGCGCATGCTCCAGCTGGCGCGTGATCACGCCGGCAATCGACCACATCATGGTCACGCCGACCATCAGGAAGACTGCTTTCGTGTGCGTGAGTTTCATGGAATACAGCGTTGTCGTTGCGGGCTTGACCCGCAATCCAGGCAGCGCCGTCGACTGGCTCAGGCCCGCGCCGGCAGAGTATCCCAGGAGGCTTCACGCAACGCACGCTTGCGGTCATGCTCCTTCAGGTGGCGCTTGCGCAGCCGGATGGACTTCGGCGTGATTTCCACCAGCTCGTCGTCCTCGATGAACTCCACGGCGTACTCCAGCGTCAGCTGGATCGGCGGCGTGATCTTGATCGCTTCTTCCTTGCCGCTGACGCGGAAGTTGGTCAGCTGCTTCATGCGAACCGCATTGACCACGAGG
>DATNCB010000549.1:0-1905 GCA_035571715.1 Ramlibacter sp. | reverse complement strand
ACCTACGGCGTGGTGGTGCACGGCGACGTCGCCGGCGTTGACGACGTGCGGCGCGCGCTGTGCGACTGGCTCGACTGGATGGGCCTGATCGACGCCGGCAGACGTTCGCGGCTGGACCGCTACATCGGTTACTACCAGCCGTACGCGCTCAGCCACGATGCGCTCGACACCGACACCGATGTGCAGGAAGAAGTGCGCAACGTGGCGCGCGCCGTGGCCGCGGCGGTCGTCGAACTGCGGGCGGGACGGCTCAGCGCCCCGGAACGCCGGCTCAAGGACCCGCGGCCGAAATGACACGCAAATCGGCCGGTTTCCAGGAGCCACCTTCTAGAACATCACCGCGTAGCGCAGCTGCAGGAAGGTCTCGCCGGGATTCGGCTCCTTGATGCCGGCGTTGGAGCTGTGGCTGAGGCGAAGGCTCAGCTCGCGGCGCCGGTCGGCGCCGAAGCTGCGGCCCACATCCGCCACATCCACGAAATTGAACTTCGTGCTGAATTCCTTGTTCTGGGTGCGGTAGAGCCGGTCCATCACCGATACACCGATCCCTCCTTCGATGAACCAGGGCGAGCGGCCGCCGCCCAGGCGCAAGCGCACGATCGGCACCAGCCCTACTTGGGTGAAGCCGACCCGCTCGGTCGCGCCGCGGCCGCTCCAATTGCTCACGAATGCTTCTGTCAGGCCGGTCGCTTCGGTACTGCCGAAATCGCGCCGCCACGACCACGGCCACAGCACACCGGCAGTAACGCTATAGGCGCCCTGCTTGGCCAGCCCGCCTTCGACAAATACACCGCCCGGGCGCAGGTCGGCCGCGCCGGCGCCGAGCGACACGGCGGCTACCCCGAGCGAGATCAGAAGTTGCCTGGTATTCATGGGCTTGCGTTCGAGTGTCTCCAAGACTGGCCGCCAGGCAAGGGCCGAGGCGCAAAAATGGAAAAGCGCCGTCACGTATTGTCAGTGGCTGCCTGCCTGCCGGCGGGTTGTCGTCCTACACCAGCACACAGGTGCGCGACATAAGCGAAATGCGGCCGTGCCATGCGTTGCGCAGTCTCGCGATTCGCGCGCGCCACGTTGCATCACATCGACCTAATGCGCTATGCATGATGTACCACAAGCGGCGCCACCGCCTGGGACATGAAGACTGCCTGCCGTCCTACAGCCTCGCAATGAGCCCGGCCATAAAAGAAAGTTTCCACTCGCAAAAGATTTTTTTCCGGGATCTGCATGACCGATAGCATGGCCACCGCCCCGCCGCTGACCGTGATGACGGTCAACACCCACAAGGGGTTCACCACTTTCAACCGGAAGTTCATCCTGCCGGAGCTTCGCGATGCCGTGCGCAAGGTCGGCGCCGACATCGTTTTCATGCAGGAGGTCCTGGGCACGCACGAGGCCAAAGGCAAGAAGGTCATCAACGGCTGGCCGGACGGGCCGCACTACGAGTTTCTGGCCGACACCATCTGGCCGGAGTTCGCCTATGGCCGCAACATGGTCTATCCCAGGGGGCACCATGGCAATGCCGTCATGTCCAAGTTCCCGATCGTGAACTACACGAACCACGACGTGTCGATCGCCGGGCCCGAAAAGCGCGGCATGCTGCACTGCGTGCTGCGCGTGCCCCGGCAAAAACTGGACGTCCATGTGATCTGCGTGCACCTGGGCCTGGCCGAAGCACATCGTGCGCAGCAGCTCGAGCTGCTGTGCGAGATCGTGCACAGCGAAGTGCCGGGCGACGCGCCCCTGATCGTCGCCGGCGACTTCAACGACTGGCGCCGCCGCGCGCACGACATGTTGTGGCGCGAGGCCGGCCTGAAGGAAGTGTTCGTCGCGGCCTACGGCGAATCGGCGCGCACTTTTCCTGCGCGCTTTCCGATGCTGTCGCTGGACCGCATTTATGTGCGCAATGCG
>DATNCB010000548.1:0-2105 GCA_035571715.1 Ramlibacter sp. | reverse complement strand
GGTAGCAGTACGTCGGCACCCGCCGCGTCGTGGCCGGGGCCTTCACGCGAGCCCGGCCTTCGCGGCTTTGGCGGCCAGCCGCTTTTCGGTGCTCGCGACATCGACGATGAAGCGCATGTGCGTGGCGCGGCAGATCGTATCGACGTTGTCGCGGCCCTCGACCTTGAACGTGACGGCGCGGCCCTTGACCTCGACCAGTTCAATGTCGAGCTCGACGTTCATTCGCATCAGCGTGGCCGCGAGATGGTCGATTTCAACGCGTGTGCCCACCGAGTCTTCGCCGGCGTCCAGGTGAGCGAGCAGCAATTCGCGGCAGGCGATTTCGACGTCGCGCACCAGCATCGGGGTGGCGTAGACGCGGGCTTTCTCACCCATGAAGTCGATGGTCCGATCGCGGGTCACCTCGAATTTGGCGGTGTGGCGCAGGCCGGCTTGCAGGGTGGTTTTCATTGGATTGTTCCTCTTTTATTCAGGCACCGACGCAGGCTCGCCGCGTCTGAAGATCGTGCAACAGCGTTTTCACGGAGCCGGCGAGCACGACCCGCCAGGCCCCCGTCACATCAAAGGAGGGCGCCGGCGCGTAATGCGAAATGTTGTCTCATCGGGTTGTCTCCTGCGCCCAGTCCTGGACTAGAATTCCAAGTTGTGAATCATTCTGGTACCGGAATGCCGGTATTGATTTGATCTAGCGCAACCTTGCTCCAAACCCCTTTGTCCATCTCTCGCATACCCCTAGCAGCTCGTGAGCGCCCCCCCACAAAACGGCGGGGCGCGCACATCCCGGTTACGTCCGGCGCGGTCACGGTTCGGGCGGTGCGCCGCGCCGATCTCGACCAGGTGATCGCCCTGGACGCCAGGGAGACCGGGATCGAAAAGCGCAGCTATTGGCAGCGCGTGTACCGCCGCTATGGCGTGGACGCGAAAGGCGAGCATCGCTGGTTCCTGGTGGCCCTGGCCGGCGACCAGGTCGCCGGCTTCCTGATCGGCGAGGTGCGCGACTGGGAATTCGGCTCGCCGCCGTGCGGCTGGGTATTCGCCATCAACATCGACCCGGATGCCCGGCAGGCCGGCGTCGGCGCCCGGCTGCTCTCGACGCTGAGCACGAGCTTGCGGCGGACCGGAGTGCGCAAGCTGCGCACCCTGCTATCGCGTGACAACACCTTGATCCTGTCGTTCTTCCGCAGCCAGGGAATGATGGCCGCGCCGATGATCCCGCTCGAAATGGACCTCCTGACCGACAACCTGGTATCGGATCCCCTGCGATGAAGCTGCAGGTGAACACCATGCTGGCGCTGTACAGCGTGATCGAGTTCGCGACCGACCCCCAGCGTCATATCCCGGCGGCGGAAATCGCCGAAAAATACAGCGTCTCGCCGCACCACCTGGCCAAGGTGCTGGCCGAGCTCGCTCGTGCCGGCATTGTCGAGTCGGTGCGCGGCGTGGGCGGCGGCTACCGATTCACCGCCAACGTGCGCCGGCTGACCCTGATGGACGTGATCCATTTGTTCGAGGATTTCGCGCCGCCGGCTCCGCCGCGGCGCGACGCGGGCGGCCCCACGCCGGCCGATCAGGCACTGGAGGCCGTCCTGTCCGAGATCGACCAGATCGCGAAGGCGACCTTCAGCTCGATCACGCTGGCGACGATGCTGCAACTGGTCGCCCGGCAGCAGCATGGCGCGGCGCTCAACGGCGGCGCCGTCGCGCTCCCGATAGCCACCTGATCCAGGAGCCTGCGCGGCAGGCTCCTAAGCGTCGAACTGCTCGCGCTTGCCCAGGCCGCGCCGGTTGTCGATGAAATACAGGCGCGCAATGCGCAGGCGATACCACCGCACACGCGCCAGCGCCAGCACGATGTCGGTCGGCGCACTGCCGGGTTTCACGAACGGGAAGCGCTCGCCGTAAAGCTGCTGCGCGCGCGACTTGTCCTCGCCCTGCAGTTCGCTCACGCGGCCTTCGATCTGGATGCCCTGGATCTCCCGCCACTCGTCGACATCGGACTGGATCGTCGCGGCGCAGCGCGGCTGCAGCGCCAGGTCGCGGCAATGGCGGCTGGACGGCGACGACAGGAAGACCAGGTCGTCGCCATCGCGCACATAGAACACCGC
>DATNCB010000547.1:0-7275 GCA_035571715.1 Ramlibacter sp. | reverse complement strand
GACCGCCGGGCACTGGGCAAGTTCGTCCTCTTGACCGATCGATATCAGGGCCGGCTCGCCGCCTTCATTTCTCACACGAGCACAAATCATGAGCTTTCCCATTCAGCTGACTGAGGCGCGCCGCGCCGCCATGCACGCTGCCGGCCTCTGGCCTGACCGGCTCCTGATCGACTACCTCGACGAGGCCGTAGCCGAGGCGCCGGACCGGGTTGCCATCGTGGGAAGCCAGGCTGGTGAAGATGCGAGCACACGCCTGACTTATGCGCAACTGGCCCGGCATGTGGAGCGGATTGCCGTCGGCCTCGCGCGCCTGGGGATCGAGCCGGGAGAGGTCGTCTCGTTCCAGCTTCCGAACTGGTGGCAGTTCGTCGCGGTGTACCTCGCTTGCGCGCGCATCGGGGCAGTGGCCAATCCGCTGGTACCGATCTTCCGCCAACGCGAATTGCGGTTCATGCTCGGTTTCGCGGAGACGCGGGTTGTGATCGGCCCTCGCGTGTTCCGCGGCTTCGACCATGGAGCCATGTTGCTGGAACTGAAGCGCGACTTGCCATTGGTGCAGCAGGTGCTGCTGGTGGGGGGCGACGGCGAACACTCGTTCGAGAAGGTGCTGCTTGAGTCCGATCCCATGGCGCCTGCCGACGTGCGTGCCCTCTTCCAGGCGCGCCGGCCCGGGGCCGACGATTTGACGGAACTGATGTTCACCTCGGGCACGACGGGCGAGCCCAAAGGAGTGATGCACACCTCCAACACGCTTCTTGGCACCGGCTTGCGTTTCATCGCAGGGGCCGGGCTCGGCCGCGACGATGTCGTGCTGATGGCCTCTCCGCTGGCCCACCAGACCGGTTTTCTCTATGGGATGGGCGTCGCGCTGGCGCTCAAGACCAAGCTCGTCCTGCAGGATGTCTGGAACGCCCAGCTCGCGGCCGACCTGATTCAGCGCGAGCAGGCTACCTACAGCTTCGCCTCCTCACCCTTCCTCGCCGACCTGGCGAATGCCGGAGGTGACAGCGGCAGGACGCGCAGCCTGCGGCTGTTTGTCTGCGCCGGGGCGCCGATTCCAGGCGCCCTTGTCGAACGGGCAACGCAGCAGCTGGGCCTGAAAGTTCTTTCGGGCTGGGGCATGACGGAAAACGGGCTAGCGACCATGACACGGCCGGACGATCCGTCGCAAACCAGTGCTCAAACCGATGGGCGGGCGATCGACGGCATGGAAGTGCGCGTCGTCGACGAGGACGGCCGTCTCGTCCCGTCCGGCACCGTGGGGCGGCTGCAGTCGCGCGGGGTAGCGACGTTTGTCGGCTACCTCAAACGTCCTGAACTCGGCGCCATCGATGCCGAAGGCTGGTTCGACACCGGCGACCTGGCGCGCATGGACGAGCGCGGATACCTGCGCATCACCGGCCGCAGCAAGGACGTGATCATCCGTGGCGGCGAAAATATTCCGGTCGTCGAGATCGAATCCATTCTCTTCCGGCACCCCAAGTTGAGCGCGGTCTCGGTCGTCGGCATGCCCGATGCGCGCCTGGGAGAGCGGGCCTGCGCCTTCGTCGTGCCGCAGCAAGGCAAGGACGTCAGCCTCGCGGAACTGACGGCATTCCTGCAAACCGAAGGCGTCGCCAAGCAATACTGGCCCGAACGGATCGAAGTGCTGGCGGAGATGCCTCTCACCCCTTCGGGAAAGATCCAGAAATTCAAACTGCGCGAGCTGGCCCGGTCGCTGACCTGAGCATCGGGGCCTTCGCGCGCGCGGGCTCAAAGGTCAAGCGCCCACCGGGTCTCGCCTGGCGTTCGTCTTCTTCCCGGCTTCGGTCAACCGCGCGTAACCGCGCTGGCCGCGCGCGGTCGCCAGTGGCCCGAGCATGAGATCGAGGCCGCGGTCCACATACTCATCGATCGTCAGGTGGCCCTGAAACTGCCAGGCTTTCAGGGCCCAGGCGTGGCAGAACATCACGATCTGATAGGTGAGCAGTTCCGTATCGACCTTCTCGAACAGGCCGGCCTCGATGCAATCGTCGATGCAGTCGGAGATCAGCTTGTTGGTCTGGGTTTCCTTCGATTTCAGCAGGTCGCGGCGCTCGCGCCTGAGCCACTTCGTTTCGCGGTAGACGAGCGCGGTCGCGTCGATGCGCTGGTCGATCACGTGGCCATACGCCCGCACGGCCGCGCAGAAGCGGTCCATCGCCTCCGTGCGCCCCTCCAGCGCCAGCGGAATTTCGCGCTGATACGAGTCAAGCACCTCGACCAGCGCCAGGAAGAGAACGTCTTCCTTGTCATGGACGTACTGGTAGATCAGGCCGACGCTTACCTTCGCGCGCTGGGCCACCTCACGGATCGTCGTCACGTGATACCCGTGCTTGCCGAAAATCTCTATGGCAGCCTTGAGGATCTGCCTCTGGCGTTTCTCGACGAGCTCAGGAACCTCGACCTTGCTCACCACCTTGACGGCCATTTATGCTCCTCCCCTCTTGTTGACGCCCCGCGCTCGATCGGCGGGGGTCTTCAGCAAAGCTGTCAGCTCACAACGCGGGCATTTTGCACTCGGCACTGGCCGGCGGATTGGCTTGCTCGGTGGCAATGGTGCTGGCGATGATGGGGCGCAACTTGCCGCCGCGCTCGCCGATGTAGCCGATGTAGTTGGGTGCCGACAGCTGGTGATCCTGGGCGCGTATCGTGAGCTTGCCCATGATGGTGTCGAAAGTTCCGCCGCGCATCACGCGGGCCAGGTCGGTCGGCTTCACGCTCTTGGCGCGCTCGATCGCCTGGAAAATGACCTGCATTCCAAGGTAGGTCTCGCCTTCGAAGTTGGTCGGCTCGTCACCCGAGTAGCTCTTGCGCCAGCCCTCGACGAACCTCTTGTTGTCGGGCGTGTCCAGTGTGGAGCTGTAGTTGATGATGCCCCAGATGCCCTTGGAGGTCTCGCCCAGTGTCTTGACGGTGCCGTCCGTCACGAAGCTGACGCCGGCCGTGAAAACGGAATCGAGCAGCCCGAACTGCTTGGCCTGGGTCGCGAAATTGATGGCGTCGCGACCGGCCAGCGCGACCCAGAGCCCGTCCGCCCCGCTCGCCTTGATCTGCTGGATGAAGGGCGCATAGTCGTTGGTGCCGAGAGCGGGGTAGTGCTCCGTCATGACCTGCTTGCCGCCGGTCCTGGCCGCGTCGCCGAAGCTCTTGCCCGAGTCGCGCCCCCAGGCGCTATCGGCCCCGATGATGGCCCACTTGCCTTCCTTGCGGGTGGCAAGCCAGGGCTTGACCACGGCCGCGTCCTGCGCGTCCGAGTGATTGACGCGGAACATCCTCGGGACACACGAGTCGCCGGTGAGCTTGTTGCTCTTGTTGATCGTCGATACATACAGGGCGTCCCAGCGATCGAGCATCGGCGCCATTGCCAGGCCTTCGCCTGAGGCGATCGTGCCGACCAGAATCTTGTAGCCATCGAGCGCCAGCCGCTCGGCCTGTTTCCGGGCGACGTCGGGCTTCGCCTCGGTATCGAGAACCTTCAGTTCCACCTTGCGCCCTTGCACACCGCCCTTGGCGTTGGCTTCGGCGACTGCGAATTCAACTGCGCGTTTAGCCTCCGCGCCAAGCCCGGCATACGGGCCCGAGAGAGCCGTCGGCAAACCGATGCGCACCGGTTCACCGCTTTGCGCGATGGCAGCGCCACTGCCGATGGCCGTTGCCGCTGCCAGGCACAGGCCGGCAATGACAGTCTTGGATCCGGAACGAGTCATGTGTGTCTCCTCTTTTAAGAAAGCCGCCGCGGCCCTATACCGCGACATGCCGTTTCAAGCTCTCCATCGAGAGCCCGGTCAACGCGCCTTCCTCTACGAAGACGCCCTTCGAAAGCACGTAGTAGCGCTCGGCCACACGGCGCACGAGCCCGTAGTTTTGCTCGATCAGCAGCAGGCTGGTTCCCTCGTCGCCAAGCTGTTTCATCACTTGTGCGATCTCGTCGACGATCACCGGGGCCAACCCCTCGCTCGGCTCATCCAGCACGAGCAAGCACGGGTTTGCCAGCAGCGCGCGCCCGATTGCGAGCATCTGCTGTTGCCCGCCGGACAGGGCGGTGCCCGGCGCTTCGGCGCGCTCCTCGAGAATCGGGAACTGGCTGAATACACGCTCGATCGTCCAGCTGCCTTTGCGGCCGGAGGCGGTGCCAAGCAGCAGGTTCTCGCGCACCGTGAGGTTCGGGACAATGCAGCGGCCCTGCCGTACGACCGACACCCCGAGCCGGGCCGCGGTGAAATGGCGCGGCGGCCGCAAGGCCTGGCCGGCGAGCGTGACGGCACCGCTCATCAGACGAGCAATGCCCAGGAAGGTGTTGACCACGGTCGTCTTGCCTACGCCATTGCGCCCCAGCAGAGCGACGCGCTCCCCGGCGCCGATCGAGAAGTTGATGCCGTGCAGAACTCCGGCCTGGTCGTAGCCGGCATAGACGTCCTCGAATACCAGCAGCTTGTTCATGCCGCGCTCCCCAGGTACGCCGTCACGACTTCCGGGATCGCGCGAATCTCGTCGGGCGTTCCTTCCGCCAGAACCTGGCCAAGGTGCAGTACCGTGATGCGGTCGCAGATCGAGAAGACGACGTCCATGTCGTGTTCCACCAGTAGCACCGTCACGCCCCAACGGGCGACCAGGTCTTTCAGATGCTCGGCCAGGGCCATCGATTCGGCCATCGTGAGGCCCGCGCCCGGTTCGTCGAGCAGCAGGATCTTGGGCCGGCCGATCAGCGCAAGTGCCAGATCGAGCCGGCGCCGGTCGCCATAGGCGATGAAGGCGGCGCGTTGGTGCGCCAGATGGCTCAGTCCCAGCTCCCGCATGACCTCTTCGACGTTCGGCTCCTCGGCTTTCATCGCGGCCACTTCGAGTTGGCCTTGCACGGTGAGATCCGGAAAGACGCTGGTCCGCTGGAAAGACCGGGCCATGCCCGCGTGGCGCCGCTGCTGCACTGTCATGCTGCTGATGTCGCGTTCGCCCAGCAGCACCTTGCCTTCGGACTTGCCGGCACGTCCGGAAAGGACGTCGATCAAGGTGGATTTGCCTGCGCCGTTCGGTCCGATCAGCCCACGTATCTCACCTTGCTTGACGGCAATATCGACATCTTTCAGCGCCGCGAAACCGCCATAGCGGCGTGTCAGCTTTTGCCCGTGGATGGCATACATCATGGGGCTTCCTTGCCGCCGGCGAGTTTGCCGATGCGTTGGAGCACGCCGCCGAGGCCGGCTGGCACGGCGACCGTGATCAGGATCAAGGTGATGCCGATCAGGCCCTGCCAGTGCTCCGTCAGGCTCCCGGCAGCGTCCTTGAACAGGAAGATGACCACGGCTCCCAGAGCTGGCCCCCAGATAATCGTCGGGCCGCCGATGATGGCCATGATCAGCGCCGTCCCGGATTGGCTCCAGTGGAACATGTCCGGCGAGACGAACGCGTTATAGAGGGCGAACAGGACGCCGGCGAGCGCCGCAATGAAGGCCGAAATCGCCAGGGCGGCGGCACGCAATGCCACCGTTTCGAAACCGATGAAGCGGGCTCTCTCCTCGTTTTCGCGGATGGCCTCCATGAGTCGGCCGGAACGGCTGCGCGCCAGCAAAAACAGACCGATCAGAACCAGCGAGAGCACCGTCCAGCCGATGAGAAACGCGATGTGCGGACGCTGCAATGCGGCCGACTCCAGCCCGAACAGACGCGCCGGCAAATTCATCGCCAACCCATCGTCTCCTCCCGTCGCTTGCCGCGCCTTGACGGCAAATTCGTGGAACGCCTGCCCCACCGCCAGCGTCAGCATCGAGAACGCCACCCCCGGGATCCTGACGATCACCAAGCCGAGCACGAAGGCGAGCACGACGGGCAGCAGCAGGGC
This sequence comes from Ramlibacter sp., assembly GCA_035571715.1. Taxonomy (GTDB): domain Bacteria; phylum Pseudomonadota; class Gammaproteobacteria; order Burkholderiales; family Burkholderiaceae_C; genus Ramlibacter. Next base: position 1,418 of record DATNCB010000547.1, on the reverse strand, counting down.
CAGGATGATCGCCAGTTCAACCGGCATCCACTGGTTCTTGAGCGAGAGCGCCACCGTGTAGCCGGCCATGCCGAAAAATGCCGCGTGCCCGAAACTCACCACGCCATTGAGCCTGATCAGCGAGCCGACGGCCGTCGCCAGCAATGCGCTGAACACGGCCTGTGCGAGCAACGTCATGAGAAGCGCAGAGCTCACCAGCTTCGGCAGCGCGAAACCGGCCAGGATCACTGCAGGCAGGAGCCAGTGACGTGCGAATCGGCGGCCCTGCCTGAGGGAGCCGGTACGCGGCCCCGCGGGATGATCCAACTCTATTTGCGGCATGGCCTACACGTGACTGCCGGCGATGCCCGTAGGACGCCATATCAGCACCGCCACCATCAGCAGGAACGGAAACATGGTGGCAGCCCACGGCACATAGACCACACCCAGGTTGTGCACCTGTCCGATCACCAGTGCCGCGACAAAAGCACCCGCAAAGCTTCCCAGCCCGCCGATCACCACAACGATGAATGATTCGATCAGGATGTAGCCTCCCATGGCAGGAGAAATGGCCAGCAATGGCGCAGCGATGGTGCCCGAAAGCCCGGCCAACGCCGCTCCCAAAGCGACCACGGCCATGCTCACGCGATCGGTATTCACGCCCTGGACCGCGGTGGTGACCGGGTCGACACTGGATGCGCGCACGAAAAGACCTGTCTTGCTGGAACGAAGCCACCACGTCAGCCCGAGGGCCACCGCGGCGGCCATGGCAATCACCATCAGGCGGTATGCCGGAAAGGATTCACCAAACAGGGAGACGGTGCCGGAGAGTGCGGCAGGCGCGGGCAGGCTGCGAAAGTCCTTACCCCAGATCGTCTGTGCGAGGTCTTCGAGCACCAGCAGAATGCCGAAAGTCACGAGCAGCGTGACCTTGGGATCTTCACGTTGCAGGGGCCTGAACACGGCAAGGTCCAACACCGCGCCCAAAGCCGCCAACACGACGACGGATACGACGAGACCCCACCAGTAGCCGAACAGCATCGCAATGCTGTAGCCGACATAAGCGCCCATCATGAAGAGACTGCCGTGGGCGAAATTGACCACCCGGCGCAACCCGAAGATCAGGGCGAGTCCGACAGCCATCACATAGAGCAGTCCGCCATAGACCAGCCCATTGAGCAACTGAATCAGCATGTATCTTCCGTCGGCTGGCGCGCACACCGCCGGCCCCGTCTGTCTCCTCGACTGAATGATGGGTCATTCATATTTTCGAGTCAACTTCGGGTAATCCCGCCGTCTTGATTTTCCTCAACGGCGCCTGCGCGCGGGCCTGCATCATGGAGCCATGCAAAGCATCATCACATTCATCCGACGTGACAGAAACCGGGCCGGCAATCTGGCCCGAGGGGCGATATTTTCCGGCGGTTGGCTCCTGATTG
>DATNCB010000546.1:0-1968 GCA_035571715.1 Ramlibacter sp. | reverse complement strand
TCCGTATCAGGCCTTCTGGTGCGCGTTCGCGTAGTCGATCGCGTTTTGCACCGTGGTGATCTTCTCGGCATCCTCGTCCGGGATCTCGATGCCGAACTCGTCCTCGAGCGCCATCACCAGCTCCACCGTGTCGAGCGAGTCGGCGCCCAGGTCGGCCACGAAGGCCTTTTCGCTGGTGACCTGGGACTCTTCCACGCCGAGTTGCTCGGCGATGATCTTTTTGACACGTGCTTCGATATCGCTCATGGTTCCCTCAAAGGGTTGTGATTGAATCCGCGATTCTAGCGGTCGGCGGGATGCTTTCCCCTGCCGACCCCACCGGGCGGATGAACCGGCTTGGCTCGTTCAGCACATGTACATGCCGCCGTTGACGTGGATCTCCTGTCCCGTGACATAGCCGGCCTGAGGCGAAGCGAGAAAAGCTACCGCGTGCGCGACGTCGGCGGGCTGGCCCAGATGGCCCAGCGGAATCTGTCCCAGCAAGGCTTTGCGCTGTTCTTCCGGCAAGGCCGATGTCATGTCGGTCTGGATGAAACCGGGAGCGACGCAGTTGACGGTGATCGCCCGGCTCCCGAGCTCGCGCGCCAGGGCGCGAGTCATTCCGGCGACACCTGCTTTGGCCGCCGCATAGTTGGCCTGGCCCGGATTGCCCGAAGACCCGACCACCGACGTGATGTTGATGATGCGGCCATAGCGCTGCTTCATCATGGTGCGCATCACGGCGCGGCTCATGCGGAAAACGGCCTTGAGGTTGGTGTCCAGCACCGCGTCCCAGTCCTCGTCTTTCAGCCGCATCGCCAGCATGTCACGCGTGATGCCTGCGTTATTGACCAGCACCTGCAGGCCGCCGTGCGCCTTCACGATGCTGTCGATGAGCGCCTCGGCGGCAGCCGCATCGTTCACGTCGAGCGTGGCGCCCTTGCACCCTGGGTGGGCCGAGAGCGCCTTGGTGACCGTGGCCGCCCCCTCGTCGGTGGTTGCTGTACCGATGACCTTCAGTCCACTTTGCGCCAGCTCCAGCGCAATGGCGGCGCCGATGCCTCGGGAAGCGCCCGTGACCAGGGCCACCTGACCTTCGAAGCCGGAATTCATGCCAGCAGTCCTTTCACCTCGGCCAATGTGGCGGCGTCATACAGGGCAACGCCGGTGAGTTCGGCATCGATGCGCCGGCAGAGGCCCGCCAGCACCTTGCCAGGCCCGCATTCGACGATGGTCGTGATGCCGCGCGCCTTGATCGCCTGCACGCACTCGACCCAGCGCACCGGGCCGAACGCCTGCTGATAGAGCGCGGCGCGAATTCGGTCCGGGTCGGTCTCGACCTTGGCCTCGATGTTGTTGACGACCGGAATCTGCGGGGCTGCGAACGGGGTTGCCGCGAGCTTTTCCTTGAGCTTCTCGGCGGCCGGCTTCATCAGACTGGAATGAAACGGCGCTGACACCGGCAGGGGCAAGGCCCGTTTCGCCCCGTTGGCCTTGAGTACCTCGCAGGCTTTCTCGACGGCGGCCTTGCTGCCTGCGATCACGGTTTGCGCCGGATCATTGAAATTGACCGCTTCCACCGTTTCGCCGGGGTTGAGCCCGAAGCTGCGCATGGCTTCCGCGCAACCTTCGATCACTTTGCGCGCGTCCATGCCAAGGATCGCCGCCATGGCGCCGGTACCCACGGGCACGGCGTCCTGCATCGCTTGCGCGCGAAAGCGCACCAGCGGCGCGGCCTGGGCCAGCGTGAGCACGCCGGACGCAACCAGCGCCGAGTACTCGCCCAGCGAATGCCCCGCTACGACGGCCGGCACCGCGCCGCCCTCGGCGCGCCAGACCCGCAAGGCCGCAACACCCGCGACCAGCATGACGGGCTGCGTATTGGTGGTCAGCGCCAGGGCTTCCTTGGGCCCTTCCCTGACCAGCTTGGCTACGTCCTCGCCCAGCGCGTCGGATGCCTCCTGCAACGCTTGCGCCACGGCCGGGTGG
>DATNCB010000545.1:0-6162 GCA_035571715.1 Ramlibacter sp. | reverse complement strand
GAGGACGGTCCTTTCAACCAGAGTGCACAGGAGGCTACTCATGAATTTGACGATCAGCGGTCACCACTTAGAAGTTACCCAGGCGCTGCGCAATTACGTGACCACCAAGCTTGATCGAATCACCCGGCACTTTGACCAAGTCGTCGATATCAAGGTGCTCTTGACGGTAGAAAAACTGAAGGAAAGGGAACGAAGACAGCGAGCCGAATGCAAGATCCACGTCAAGGGCAACGACATGTTCGCCGAAAGCTCCCATGAAGACCTGTACGCCGCCCTGGACGAGCTGGTCGACAAGCTGGACCGGCAGGTCGGCAGGCACAAGACCCGCCTGCAGGACCATCACCACGACGCAGCCAAGCGCGTGATGTAAGACAAACAGATGAAGCAAAAGGCGCCCCGAAGGGCGCCTTTTCTTTTGGGCTGTCGACGGATGAGCGCCCCGGCGCGTTTTGGTCCAGTGCATGCTTGCCAGTGCATAATTAAACGACCCGACCATGAATCGCCTTGCGTCCATCCTGCCAGCCGCTCAAGTGCTCGTGAGCGTCGATGCCACCAGCAAGAAGCGCGCCTTCGAAGAAGCCGGGCTGCTGTTCGAGAACCTGCACGGCCTGTCACGTGCGCTGATCACCGACAGTCTGTTCGCACGCGAGCGCCTGGGCTCGACGGGGCTGGGTCATGGAGTGGCCATTCCGCACGGCCGCATCAAGGGTCTGAAGGCGCCGATGGCCGCCTTGTTCCAGCTGGCTCACCCAATCGGCTTCGACGCCCCGGACGAGCAGCCCGTCAATCTGCTCATTTTCCTGCTGGTGCCGGAGGCCGCGACCCAGAAGCACCTGGAAATCCTGTCCGAGATCGCGGAACTGCTCAGCGACGCGCCGTTGCGCGAGAGGATCAAGGCCAGCACCGACGCGGCCGAACTGCACCGCCTGATCGCTACCTGGCAGTCGGCACAGCCCGCCTGAATGGCTCAGCTCGTGGCTCCTCAGCGCCCGTGAAACCCACCGTCGTCAGCGCCGACGTCCTGTTCGAGGACCACCGTGCCCAGCTCAAATGGGAATGGGTTGCCGGGCTGGGCGCATCGGAACGCCGCTTCGACGAGGTGGCCGTTCGCGCCGCCCGCTCCGGCGCCGACTTGGTCGGCTATCTCAACTACATCCACCCCTACCGGGTCCAGATCCTGGGCCAGCGGGAAATCGCCTACCTCACCAACGCGACCTCCGACGACTGCGCCCGCCGCATCTCGCGCATCGTCACGCTGGAGCCGCCGGTGCTGGTGCTGACCGACAACCAGGTGGCGCCCGATGCGCTGCTGTCGATGTGCGAGCGGGCGCAGATTCCGATGTTCGCCACGCAGGAGCCGTCGGCGTTCGTGATCGACGTGCTGCGCGCCTATCTGTCCAAGCATTTCGCCGAACGCACCTCGATGCACGGCGTGTTCATGGACATTCTGGGGCTGGGGGTAATGATCACGGGCGAATCCGGCCTGGGCAAGAGCGAGCTGGGGCTGGAGCTGATCTCGCGCGGCAACGGCCTGGTAGCCGACGACGCGGTGGACCTGTTCCGCATCAACCAGACCACTATCGAGGGCCGCTGCCCTGAACTGCTGCAGAACCTGCTCGAAGTGCGCGGCATCGGGTTGCTGGACATCCGCGCCATCTTCGGCGAGACGGCAGTCCGGCGGAAGATGCGCCTGAAGCTCATCGTGCACCTGGTGCGACGCGACACGATGGAGCGCGAGTACGAACGGCTGCCTTACGAGCCGCTCACGCAGGACGTGCTGGGCGTGCCGGTGCGCAAGGCCGTGATCCAGGTGGTGGCCGGCCGCAACATCGCCGTGCTGGTCGAAGCCGCCGTGCGCAACACCATCCTGCAATTACGCGGCGTCGACACTTACCAGGAGTTCGTCGAGCGGCACCGCAGGGCGATGGAACAGGACAAGTGACGCCTGCAGCGCGGGCGTCAGCCCGCCATGACAAACCTTAGTTGCGATTGTCGTCCGGGTGGTGGCCGATCGGATGCTCTGGCCGGTTCGGGCAGTGATCCTTGGTGCAATGGGCGTACAGGCTAAGCGCGTGTTCCGCGATCATGAATCCTTTGGTCTTGGCGACGGCCTGCTGGCGCTTCTCGATCTCGGCGTCGTAGAACTCCTCGACTTTGCCGCAGTCCAGGCAGACCAGGTGATCGTGATGGGTTCCCTCATTGAGTTCGTACACCGCCTTGCCGCTTTCGAAGTGGCTGCGGGTGAGAATGCCGGCCTGCTCGAACTGGGTGAGGACGCGGTAGACGGTCGCCAGGCCGATGTCGGAGCGCTCTTCCAGGAGCACCCGGAACACATCTTCGGCCGTCATATGACGCTGCGCCCCCTTCTGGAACACGTCGAGGATCTTCAGCCGGGGCAACGTGGCCTTGAGGCCGGTGCTCTTGAGTTCGTCGATGTTGGCCATGGTCTTCCCTGCGGCGTGCCGGGCGGGGCAGCCGCTACAATCGATTGATCATATCGCTACCGGTTTGCCCATGCCCGCCTCCTGCTCTCGCGCCTCCCGTTTCGCCCTGGCCGTTCTTGCCTGTGCGGCGGCCAGCGGCTGCGGCAGCTTCGACAGCGCGAGCAACCGTCTGGTCGGCTCGATCACGCCGTATCGGGTGGAAGTCGTGCAGGGCAATTTCGTCTCCAAGGAGCAGGTCGAAGCGATCAAGCCCGGCATGAGCCGCCAGCAGGTGCGCGACATACTCGGCACCCCGCTGCTGACCAGCATCTTTCACGCCGATCGCTGGGACTACGTGTTCACGCTCAAGCGCCAGGGCGTGGCGCCGCAGGAGCGCAAGCTGGCGGTGTTCTTCAAGGGCACTGTGCTCGACCACTTCGAGGGGGACGAAATGCCCAGCGAGGCGGAATTCGTTGCCACGCTCGACAACAAGCGCAAGTCGGCCAAGGTGCCGGAGCTCGAAGCCAGCGAGGAAAGCCTCAAGCAATTCTCCTCGGGGCAGGCTCCTGCGGCCGCTGCCACACCCACGCCGCCGCCCGCTCCTGAACCTGCGGCGGCAAGCAACTATCCGCCGCTGGAAGCGCCGGCCCGCTGACGCCATGGCTCCAACGCAGCAATCGATGCACAAAGTGGCGGTCGCGGGCGCAAGTGGCCGCATGGGACACATGCTGATCGAAGCCATCCGGGCATCGGACGATTGCCGGCTGGCCGGCGCCCTGGACATCGCCTCCAGTCCGGCGATCGGCAATGACGCCGCGGCCTTTCTGGGCCATGCCAGCGGTGTTGCCATTTCGGCCGATCCGCGAGCGGCCCTGGCCAACGCCAAGGTCCTGATCGACTTCACGCGGCCCGAGGGCACCCTGGCTTATGTGAAGGCCTGCCGCGAACTCGGCGTCAACGCGGTGATCGGTACCACCGGTTTCCACGACGGCCAGAAGGAGCAGATCGAGGACGCCGCGCGCGATATCGCAATCGTGATGGCCCCGAACATGAGCGTCGGCGTCAACGTGACGCTCAAGCTGCTGGAGATGGCCGCCAAGACGCTGTCCACCGGCTATGACATCGAAATCGTCGAGGCGCACCACCGCCACAAGGTCGACGCGCCTTCCGGCACCGCGCTGAAGATGGGCGAGGTGATCGCGCATGCGCTGGGCCGCGAACTGAAGGACTGCGCCGTCCACGCCCGCCATGGCGTTAGCGGCGAACGCGATCCTTCGACCATCGGCTTCTCCTCGATCCGGGGCGGCGACATCGTGGGTGACCACATGGTGCTGTTCGCCGGTACCGGAGAGCGCATAGAGATTACGCACAAGTCGGCCAGCCGAGCCACCTACGCGCAAGGCAGCTTGCGCGCGGTGCGGTTCTTGGCCGATAAGCGCCGCGGCATGTTCGACATGTTCGATGTGCTCGGCTTGAGATGAAAAGCCCACCCCCGAAGCGCCTTCGGCGGTGCCCCCTCGGGCTTCGCCCTCTCCCCCTCAAGGGGGCGCCACCAGCGGCCCGGCAAAGCCGGTTCCGCGGTGGCCCACGCACTGACTGCGCTCTGAAATGAACTTTGCCGAATTGTTCAGCCAGGGCGACGCGCTCACGAGGGTGGTGGCCGTACTGCTGCTGGCCATGTCGGTGGCGAGCTGGGTCGTGATCCTGTGGAAGTCCTGGCTGCTGCGTCGGGCGGCGCGCGACGTCAGCCGTAGCACGGCGGCATTCTGGCAGTCGGCGTCGGTGGACCAGGCTTGGCAGACGGTGGGCGTCTTCGACCGCGAAGCCCTGGTGCTGCCGCTGATCGCGGCGACCCAGCTGGAAGCGGCCGGTTCGCTGGCGGCGGCGGGCGACCGCTCGCAACAACTCACGCGCCTGCTGCGCGACGCCTTGCACCAGGTGCTCGACAAATTGCAGTTCGGCCAGGTCCTGCTGGCCAGCGTCGGTTCCACCGCGCCCTTCGTCGGCCTGTTGGGTACCGTCTGGGGCATCTATCACGCGCTCACCGGCATTGCGACAGCGGGCCAGATCACGATCGACAAGGTGGCGGGTCCGGTGGGCGAGGCGCTGATCATGACCGCGGCTGGCCTGGCGGTGGCCATTCCGGCCGTGCTGGGCTACAACGTGTTCGGCCGCCTGATCGGCCGGATCGAGGCCGACCTGGAAGGTTTCGCCCGGGACCTGCGCGAGCTGTTGACCCACGCGACACTGGCTCCGGGAAGCGACACGAGCGCCGCCGGGCCGCCCCAAGAGGCGAGGGCCCCCTCGGGGGGCAGCGCAGCGGCTTCAGCCGCAAGTGTGGGGGCCTTGTGACTTTTGGGCGGCTCGAACGTACCCAGGGCCCGCAGCCCATGAGCGACATCAATATGACGCCGCTCGTCGACGTCATGCTGGTGCTGGTGGTGATCTTCATCATCACCGCCCCATTGCTGGCCAGTTCCATCAAGCTCGACCTGCCGCGCACCGATGCGGCCAAGCCGAACGACGCGCCGAAGTTCGTCACGGTCGTTCTGGACAAGTCGGGACAGGCCTTTCTGGAAGACAAGCCGCTGGCGCTGCCCCAACTCGCGCAGCAGCTGGTCCAGGCGGCACAGCGCAATCCGGATACCGAGGTGCAGTTGCGGGCCGACCAGACGGTACCGTACGGCCGTGTGGTGGAAGTGATGGGCGCGGCGCAAAAGGCGGGGCTGAACCGCATCGGTTTTGTCGCGGAGCCCCCGCAACCGGCGCGGTAGGAGCCTGCGCGGTTTCTCTGCGGCGCAGGCTCCCGCCCGTAGAATCCTGCAGTCCGGACGAAATTGCCGGTACACCACTTTATGCAAGAGAAATACAACCCGTCCGAGGTAGAGCGTTCCGCGCAGGCGCAGTGGAATGAGCGCGACGTCTATCGCGTGACGGAAGACCCCCGCAAAAAGAAGTTCTACGCCTGCTCGATGCTGCCCTACCCCAGCGGCAAGCTGCACATGGGCCACGTGCGCAACTACACCATCAACGACATGCTCACGCGCTACCTGCGCATGAACGGCTACAACGTACTGATGCCGATGGGGTGGGATGCGTTCGGCCTGCCGGCGGAAAACGCGGCCATGAAGAATGGCGTGCCGCCGGCCAAATGGACCTACGACAACATCGCCTACATGAAGCAGCAAATGCAGGCGATGGGGCTGGCGATCGACTGGTCGCGCGAAGTCGCTACATGCGACCCCAGCTATTACAAGTGGAACCAGTGGCTGTTCCTCAAGATGCTGGAAAAAGGCATCGCCTACCGCAAGACCCAGGTCGTGAACTGGGACCCGGTGGACCAGACGGTGCTGGCCAACGAGCAAGTGATCGACGGCAAGGGCTGGCGTACCGGCGCGGCCGTGGAAAAGCGTGAAATCCCGGGCTATTACCTGAAGATCACCGACTACGCCGAGGAACTGCTGGATCATGTGCAGCACAAGCTGCCCGGCTGGCCCGAGCGCGTCAAGCTGATGCAGGAGAACTGGATCGGCAAGAGCGAAGGCGTGCGCTTCGCGTTCACCCATGGCATCCGCGACTTCCATGGGGAGCTGATCGGCGGCGGCAGGATGCACGTGTTCACCACCCGGGCCGACACGATCATGGGCGTCACCTTCTGCGCCGTCGCGCCCGAGCATCCGCTGGCCACGCACGCGGCGCGGACCAATCCACGGCTGGCCGCGTTCATCGAGCAGTGCAA
>DATNCB010000544.1:0-5241 GCA_035571715.1 Ramlibacter sp. | reverse complement strand
CGCGGAAGTCGGGCCATGGCAAATTTGGAAGTCGATACCGCATCATAAATTGGAATCTGACCCCAATTTAGCCAGCATTGGATACCGAACGGGCTCCAGACTCTGCAAGCCGAACTCGGCGAGTAGCGCACGCAGGCGCTGGGCGGCGCTACGCTTGTTCTGGCCGGTGAAACTGGCCAGGATCAATTCGTTTTTCAGGCTGTGCTCCCAACCGACCAGTTCCGTCACCGTGACCTGGTAGCCGCACGCCTCGAGATACAGGCACCGCAGGACGTTCGTAAGCTGGCTGCCCATTTCGCGCGTATGCAAGGGGTGGCGCCACAACTCCGCTAACGGCGTGCGCGAAAGCGCCAAGGCCTTGTTCTGCCGCAGGCAGCCCGCAACTTCCGCCTGGCAGCAAGGTACCAGCACCATATAGCGTGCCTGTTTGCGCAGGCCAAAAGCAATTGCGTCATCGGTTGCGGTGTCGCAGGCGTGCAGCGCGGTCACTACGTCGATCTGCGGCGGGACGATCGGGGCGTCAGCCGCCTCGGCTGCACTCAGATTGAGGAATGACATGCGCTCGAAGCCGAGGCGCGCTGCGAGTGCGCGCGACTTTTCCACCAGCTCAGGCCGCGTTTCCACGCCAAAAATATGGCCGCCGCCGCGCTCCCTGAAGAACAGGTCGTACAGGATGAACCCGAGGTACGACTTTCCGGCGCCATGGTCGGCAAGCGTCGGATGACCAGGCGCCGCGGGCACCTCCAGCAGCACTTTCTCGATGAACTGGTAGAGGTGATAGACCTGCTTGAGCTTGCGCCGCGAATCCTGGTTGATCCGGCCCTCGCGGGTGAGGATATGTAGTTCCTTGAGCAGCTCGACCGATTGGCCGGGCCGCAGTTCGAGCTCTTCCTGCTTCATTTGGCAGGCCCCACGTCCAGGGCTGCCCAGCCTTCAGGTCCCAGGCGCCGCAGCTTTTCCATATTGGCCCCGTAGATCGCCTCTGCTTGCGGAAAAGCCTCGACAGCACGCTCGATGCTTGCTTCGCGCAGCACGTGCAGCGTGGGATAGGGCGCGCGATTGGTGCAGTTGGTGACGTCGCCGGCCTCGGTCCCGGCGAATTGATACGCGGGATGGAAGCTCGCCAGCTGAATCACGCCTTCCAGGCGCCGCTTGCGCACCAATTTTTGAGCCTGAGCTAAAAAATCATTGAAGTCCAGAAAGTCGCCAAGGCAGCCTGGCACGATCAGCAGCGTGGTTTCCCTCACTGCCGGCTCGAGAGCAAGCAACGCATCCAGTTCGGCCGCCAGATCCGCGAGCACTTGCGGCGGGTCGATGGCAGTGCTGACCGCATAGTGAACCTGATCCTTGACGTGAACGGCCTTGGCGAACGGACACAGGTTCAATCCGATAACCGCGCGCTCGAGCCAATTGCGCGTGGCGCTCACCACCGCGTCGACTTCCTGCTTCATGGCTCAAGCGAAACGGATCGGATTTGCATCCAAGTGATTTTAGGTTGGCGCTCGGCTCTTCTGCTGATGGCTGAGGCGCAACAGCCCGCCGATGCAGCCGGCCAGGCCCAATCCGGCGACAGCACAACTACCTGTCACGACCCAGCTCATTTGCCAGCCGCCAGCGCGTGTCGCAACCCATGCGACCAACGGCGGGCCGGCAAACTGGCCCAATGCGGACCACTGCTGCATCCAGCCCACCGTTGTCGAAATCGTGCGTTCACCCGGCGCCAGCCGCACGGCCAGCGAAAACAAGGTACCCGGGATCAGGCCGCCAACCAGCGAGAACATCAGCACGGCGGCGTAGCGTAGCGCGGCCACGAACTGCCCGTCGATCGCGTCGGAGATCGGCGCGAACGCGACAACGCCGCCCACCCCCATCACCGCGAAGCCCAGGTACAGCAGACGCTGAGGGCGCAGCCCGCGCTGCAACAGCCGTCCCGAAGCGATGTTGCCGCCCATATTCACCGCGGCCGCAAGCGCCGTAGCGGGACCAGCTACGGCGGCGCTGAGTCCGGCCTGTGCGTACATCGACGGGAGAAATCCGATCACCGCCAGCCACTGGCTGGAGTACACGGCGAAGCTCAGGGCCACGAGCCACGGCCCGGGCGACGATAGGGTCCCTAGCAAGCGCTCGAACCATCCTTGCGCGGCGCCGCTGCGGACGTGCGCATGGGCATCGTCCGAAGGCAACGCCAGCCAAAGCCATAGCGCCATCGAGGATGAGGCGGTCCCGAGCAGCCACCACCAGCCCTGCCAGCCCAGCCACACGATAAGTAGCGGTCCGCACAACAGCGCAAGCGCAGTGCCGAATGGCATGTATGCGCCCCACAGCCCGAGGGTCGTGCTCATGCGGGCGGGATCCACCAGCCGGCGAATCAGGCTGGGAGCCGGCATCGCCGCCAGCAGAAAACCCAAGCCCTCGACGGCGCGCAGCAGCATCAGCGTTTGCGGCTCGTGAGCCCAACCTCCCAGCAAGCTCGCCGCCGAAAGGATGACCAAGCCGCCAACCATGGTGCGTTTCAAACCCAGGCTGTCGGCCGCCAAGCCAACCGGCAGGCCCAGCGTCATGCCCGCCAGCTGGACCAGCGAAAGCAGGAAACCCGCCTGCAGCAGCGTCACGCCAAGGGCGTCGCGCAGCGCCGGCAAGGCCGGCGGCAGCTTGCCGACATGCAGCGCCGCACTGATGCCTCCTAGAACCACCAGCAACGCAGGATCGAGGCGCCGCATCGTCAGGCCAGCAGATTGCGGCCGGTCAGGCGCTCGTGTTCGCGCGCAGCAAAGCGGTCGGTCATGCCTGCGATGTAGTCGGCCACGGCCCTGGCGATATCTGCCCTGCCCGCGAAGTCGGGCGGCATCTGGCCCGGATGCCCCAGATAAAGCGCGAAGAGTTCGCGCACCACCTGCTGCGCCTGCCCGGTCTTCGCAGCGACCCGTGGGTGGCGGTACAGGTTCTGCAACAGAAAGCGCTTCAGCACACCCGAACCGGCCTGCATCGCGGCGCCGAATTTGACCAGGGGTCCGGCCGTGCGTGCCTGGTCCGCGCTGGCCGGCCCCGCCTCCCCAATGGCCGTTCGGGTGGCGTCGATCAGGTCATCGACCTGCGCCGCGAGCATGCGGCGAATCGATTCGTACAGCAGCCGGCGGCCCTGCAATTCGGGAAATTCATTCAGCGCCTCCAGCCGGAATCGATCGAACAGCTCGACTTCCTGCAGCTGCTCCAGCGCGATGAGCCCTGAACGCACGCCGTCGTCGATGTCATGGGCGTTGTAGGCGATCTCATCGGCCACATTGCACAGCTGCGCTTCCAGACTGGGTTGAGTGCCATCCAGAAACCTGCGTGCCACGCCGCCGGGTTCCGCCGCGTCCAGACGCAAGGCATTGCCGCGTGAGCAATGCTTGAGGATGCCCTCGCGCGTTTCGAAGCTAAGATTCAGGCCGTTGAAGCGTGGATAACGCTCTTCGAGTTCATCGACTACGCGCAAGCTTTGCAGGTTGTGCTCGAAGCCGCCGCTCCCCGCCATGCAATCGTTCAGCGCGTCCTGGCCGGCATGGCCGAACGGTGTGTGGCCCAAGTCGTGTGCCAGCGCGACCGCCTCCACCAAGTCCTCGTTCAGTTGCAGCGACCGCGCCACGGAACGGCCCAGTTGGGCGACCTCGAGCGAATGCGTCAGCCGGGTGCGAAACAGGTCGCCTTCGTGGTTCAGGAACACCTGCGTCTTGTAGACCAGGCGCCGGAAGGCGGTCGAGTGGATGATACGGTCCCGGTCGCGCTGGAATTCGGCCGGGCCGGGCGCCTCTTCCTCGGCGTGGCGCCGGCCGCGCGACCGCGCCGGATCGCAGGCGTAGCGGGCCAGCGTCATTTCAGGTCGGTCGGCAGCAATGCTCGATCACTTCACGCACCAGCGTCTCGGGCGCAGTGCGGACGGCTGCGCTGCCGGGCCGCTCAATCACCACGAACTTGATTTCGCCGGCCTCGGCTTTCTTGTCCAGCCGCATCAGCTCCAGGTAACGGTCCACGCCGAGCGCCGGGGCAACGGTGGGCAGTCCGGCTTGGCGCAGCAGCGCGACGACGCGTTCCACGAAAGCCACGTCCACCAAGCCCAGCCGCTGCGACAGCAGCAGGGCCATGACCATGCCGCATCCGACCGCTTCGCCATGCAGCCATTGTCCATAGCCCAGGCCGGCCTCGATGGCATGTCCAAAGGTGTGCCCGAAGTTGAGGATCGCACGCAGCCCCGCTTCGCGCTCGTCCTGGCCGACGACCCACGCCTTGATTTCGCAGCTGCGCCTGACGGCATGGGCGAGTGCCGCGATCTGGCGCGCTTTCAGCGCGTCGATGTTCTTTTCGAGCCAATCCAGGAAAGCCATGTCGGCGATCGGCCCGTACTTGATGACTTCGGCCAAGCCGGCACTGAGCTCGCGCGCGGGCAAAGTGCCGAGCGCCTCCAGGTCGCAGACCACCAGCCGCGGCTGATAAAACGCCCCGATCATGTTCTTGCCCAACGGGTGGTTGATCGCCGTCTTGCCGCCCACCGACGAATCGACCTGGGCCAGCAAGGTCGTGGGCACCTGGACAAAAGGAACGCCGCGCATGTAACTGGCAGCCGCGAAGCCGGCCATGTCCCCCACGACGCCGCCACCTAACGCATACACGACAGTCTTGCGATCGCAGGCGTGTTGCAGCAACGCGTCGAAGATCAGGTTCAAGGTCTGCCAATTCTTGTGCTCTTCACCGTCGGGCAGCGCGACGACATGAATCGCCTTGTGGCGCTTTGACAAGGCCGTCTCGAGCCGGTGCCCATAGAGCGGCCCGACCGTGCTATTGGTGACGATCAGCGCCTGGGCCGACGCCGGCAACCCGGCCCAGCTCGCCGGCCCGTCCAGCAAGCCGCTGCCGATGCTGATCGGGTAACTGCGTTCACCGAGTTCAATCGTGATCTGGTGGCGGATGGGACTGGCACAAGCGGCTGGCATAGCCGCAAGTTTAAGGGCGCGCAGGAATGACGCCGGCCAGCTCGAGTTGCATGAGGATCATGTTCACGAGCCGGGACACCGATGGACGGCCGGTCTCGATGACGAAATGAGCCGTTTGGCGATAGAGGGGATCGCGCTCCTCGTAGAGAGCGCGCAAGCGGGCCATCGGGTCCGGCACCTGCAGCAGCGGCCGGTTGGTATCGTGGCGCAAGCGCCTGAACACTTCCTCGGGCGACGAACGCAGGTAGATGACGTGCCCGGCGTCGCGCAAGCG
>DATNCB010000543.1:0-3814 GCA_035571715.1 Ramlibacter sp. | reverse complement strand
GCGTTGGTGACCGCCTGGATCATCTTGCTGCCGTGCTTGATCATGCCGCCCTGCTCGCTGTCCTTGCCCACCATATAGCCGGTGGTGTTCTGCAAGTAGACGATCGCATGGCCGAGCTGGCACATCAGTTGGATGAAATGCGTGGCTTTGTTGGCGCCGTCAACATCGATCGGTCCGTTGTTGGTGATGAAGCCGACCGGGTGGTCTTCGATCGCGGCTTGCACACACACGGTGGCCGCGCCGTACAGCGGCTTGAACTCCAGCAGGTCCGAATCGTCAGCCAGCCGGGCGATGACTTCGCGCATGTCCACCGGCTCGCGCAGGTTGGCGGGCATGAGGCCGAGGAGTTCCTCGGCATCGAAGCGAGGCGGCCGGAAGCCGCCGGCCCGGAAATTGGAGTCTGACCCCAATTTGTCATTGCGGGCCTGACCCGCAATCCATGACAGCTTCGCCACCACCTCCCGCGCAATCCCGAGCGCGTGCCGGTCATCTTCGGCGAGGTACTCGCCCAGGCCGGACACCGATGTGTGCATTTCAGCGCCGCCGAGCTCTTCCTCGGTCGCCACCTCGCCGGTGGCCGCCATCAGCAACGGCGGGCCGGCGAGGAACGCTCGCGAGCGTTTGCGCACCATCACCACGATATCGCTCAAGCCGGGCATGTAGGCGCCACCCGCCGTGCCCGAACCATGCTGCACCGTGATCACCGGAATGCCGGCGGCCGACAGCCGCGCCAGGTTGCGAAACAGGGCGCCGCCGCGCACGAAGCCTTCGACGCGGTATCGCATCAGGTTGGCGCCCGCGCTTTCGACCAGGTGGATGAAGGGCAGCTTGTTCTGAAGCGCGAGTTCCTGCACCCGCAGGATCTTGTCCAGGCCCATCGGCTGGATGGCTCCGGCATCGATGCCCGAGTCGCTGGCGGAAATCATGCAGCGCACGCCGCTCACGAAGCCGATGCCCGACACCATGCCACCGCCCGGCACGGATTGCGCCGGGTCTTTCGTGTCCTGCAGGTAGCCTGCCAGCGAGCACAGCGGCAGATACGGCGCGCCCGGATCCAGCAATAGCGCCACGCGTTCGCGCGGCAGCAGTTGCCCGCGTTTGTCGAACACCGGTTTGGACTTGGCCGACGTCGCGGCCGCGCGTTCCTCGAGCAAGCGCAATTGCGCGATGCGCGCGAGCATGGCTTCGCGGCGCTGCTGCGCTGTCGCGCCCTGCGCATTCCATGAGGATTGATACGCCGCCATTGCCCTAATCTTCCCGAAATACCTTCGGCACGACCGCGCGATGGAAGCCATCGAACGGCTTGACGGCGTCGCGCTGCTGCACCTCCGCACTCGGCACTTCCATCGGCCAGCCCATGCGCACCTGCGGCCGCGCGCCATCGACGCGGATCACTTCGCCGCTGATGAACGAAGCTGCCGGGCTGAGCAGGAACACCACGGCCGAGGACACTTCGGCCTCGGTGCCGAAACGGCCCAGCGGCACGGTCTTGCGCATCTCGCGCAGCATCGGCCCGGCCTCCTTCGGGTAATGGTCCATGCCGCTGGACGAGATATAGCCCGGTGCCACCGCATTGACGCGGACCCCGCTGCGCGCCCACTCGACCGCGGCGGTTTCGGTGAAGCTGACCATGCCAGCGCGCGCGGCTCCGCTGTGGCCCATGTTGGGCATCGAGCCCCAGATGTCGGCGACGGTGTTGACGATGGCGCCGCCGTGCTCGCGCATCGACTGCAGATAGCATTCGCGCGCCATCAGGAAACCGCCGGTGAGATTCGTGTTGAGGACGGCATCCCAGCCCTTGCCGCTGATCGCCTCCAGCGGCGTGATGTACTGGCCGCCCGCGTTGTTCACCAGGCCGTCGATGCGCCCGTGCACCGCGATGATCGCCTGCACGGTGTTCTTCACGGTTTCCTCGTCGCGGATGTCGCAGGCATGGAAACTGGCGCGCCCGCCGTCGGCGGCGATCTCGCCGGCCACGTCGAACAACTTGTCCAGCTTGCGGCCGATCAACACCACATGGGCGCCCAACGCCGCCAACTCGTGCGCGATGCAGCGGCCGATGCCCGAGCCGCCGCCGGTGACGACCACCACCTGACCCTTGAAAAGCCCGGCGGCAAAGATGGAACGGTAATGCTCGCTCAAGGCATTTCTCCCCTGGAATTGGCTTGCGGCGTTGCGCTGCTCGCCAGAAACAGCGCGATCGCCGCGTCGGTGAGCTCGTCCAGCGACGCGCCCTTGCGGCGGTCATACCACTGGGCCGACCAGTTGAGCGCTCCGAACATCAGCAGGCGCGCCAGCTTCACGTCCGCCTTCAGCCGGCCGCAGGCGTGCAGCGCGTCCAGCACCGGAATCCATGGCGCCTCGTATTCGCCCTGCAGTTCGGCCAGAGCGCTGCGCTGGCGCGGCGTGATCGAGCGCGCCTCGTACAGCATGACGGGAATGAAATCGCTGCCCGGCCCCAGCAGCACGTCGAAGTGATTGCGGATCAGGACGCGCAAGAGCGCGGCGGCATCGGGCTGCGCTGCTTCGGCGCTGAGCGATGCGTGCTGTTGGCGCGTCGATGCGGAAATTGCGCGCTCCTGGCACGCGATGGCCGACCGCATGCCCTCCTCCATCACGGCGTAGAGCAGCTCGCCTTTGCTCTTGAAGTGATAGAACGGCGAGCCGCTTTGCATGCCCACCGCGGCGGCGATGTCGCGCGTGCTGGTGCCGCCGAACCCCTTGCGCCGAAACAGCGTGGCCGCGGAACTGAGCAGCTGCTGCCGCCGATTGCCGTCGTCTCTATCCTCCAGCGTCTTGCGCGGTCGCCCGCGCGGCCGCTTGGCGCTGCTGTCGGGTGGGCGGCGAGCCGCGGTGGTCTCCATGCCCGGACCATAGCAAAGCCCGGTATTTTTAGCAAGCAACTGCTTGGTGAAAATGAGTCTGATCCGCGCGCCTGCTGTGCTGGATCTTGCTCACCAGGCCGTTCGGTTTGCCCAGCCTTGGAACCCCTGGGACAGCGACGGATACGCAACTGCCGCAGAATGTCTGCCTTTCCAGAAATTCGCTCTCAACAGGACTTCAGCCATGACCTACCCGAACACCCAACTCTTCATTGACGGCCAATGGCAGGACGCCGCTGATGGCCGCACCCTGGCTGTCTTCAACCCGGCCACCGGCAAGGAGATCGGCCGCGTGGCCCATGCCGGCACCGCCGACCTCGACCGCGCGCTGGCTGCCGCGCAAAAGGGTTTCGAGAAATGGCGCGACACGCCCGCCGCCGAGCGCAGCAAGATCATGCGCAAGGCCGCCGGATTCATGCGCGAGCGCGCCGGCAACATCGCCCAGCTGCTGACGCAGGAACAGGGCAAGCCGCTGCCCGAAGCCAAGGGCGAAGCAATGGCCGCGGCCGACATCATCGAGTGGTTCGCCGACGAGGGCTTGCGCGTGTACGGGCGCATCGTGCCCTCGCGCGGCAACCTGGCGGCGCGCCAGATGGTGCTGAAGGACCCGGTCGGGCCGGTGGCGGCGTTCACGCCGTGGAACTTCCCGATCAACCAGGTCGTGCGCAAGCTGGCGGCCGCGCTGGCCACCGGCTGTTCGATGATCGTCAAGGCGGCGGAAGAAACGCCCGCCGCGCCGGCCCAGCTGATCCGCGCCTTCGCCGATGCCGGCCTTCCGCCCGGCGTGCTGGGGCTGGTGTACGGCAACCCCGCCGATATCTCCAACTACCTGATCCCGCATCCCGTGATCCGCAAGATCACCTTCACCGGCTCCACGCCGGTAGGCAAGCAGCTGGCTGCACTGGCCGGCAAGCACATGAAGCGCGTGACGA
>DATNCB010000542.1:0-7791 GCA_035571715.1 Ramlibacter sp. | reverse complement strand
CTGAGAAGTCGGCAGTCGCGGAACCCATCGCCGCGCTGCGGGTCGAACCAAGAATGATGAAGTCCGTTTGCGCCTCCGTTGCCGCCGCGTTGCTGGCGGTCGGTTGCGCGTCCGCTCTCGGGGTCGCCGACATCCCGCCGGGCACGCCGCGCGACCAAGTCCTCGCGCGCGCGGGCCAGCCCAGCCGCGTGGTGCCCCTGCCCGGCGGCGGCGAGCGGCTCCAGTATTCGCAGCAGCCAGCCGGACAGTACGCCTGGATGGTCGACCTCGATGCCTCCGGCAAGGTGGTGGGCGCGCGCCAGGTCCTCACCGAACGCGATTTCAACCGCATCGTCCCCGGCCAATGGAACCGCGCGGATGTCGAGCGCGAGTTCGGCCCGCCGGCGCGCATCGACGGTGTCGCCAGCTGGAACGGTCCAGTCATGACCTACCGCTGGCGGGACGTCCAGGGCGCCAACATGTTCTACTGGGTCTACCTCGATCCGCAGGGCATTGTGCGGCGCGCCCATCCTGGCATGGAGTTCCGGGACCGGATCTTCAATTTCCGCTCCTGACCTGTGCCGGGTCATTCGCAAACCCGCACCTCATGTCTATCGCCTGAAACGCCGGGCGAAACGGCGTAGAACCTGCCACGAATCGGCCGTGCCTATGAAGGCCCAGTAAAGGGCCAACACAAAGAGCACGCTCGCCACGGTGGTCAGCCCCGGCCCATCGGCGGTGAATGCGAACCAGGCAAGGAGCGCGGCGCCGGCAACAGAGGGTGCGTTCATGATGATAGCTGCGGCCCAGATCCACCCTGGGCGTGCCAATGAAGCGGCCCTGCGTATTCGGTGGTCTGCCTGGCTTCTCACTTCGTAGTGCGGTATGGTTGTTTGGATCAGCAACATTATTGCCCCCTGATGACCATGAACAGCCTCGATTCCATTGCCAAGACCTTCGCGCCCACTGGGCGTCTTAGGGCCTCGATCAATCTGGGCAATCCCATCCTCGCGAGCAAGGATGCCAATACCGGCGAGGTGCACGGTGTCTCGGTGGACCTGGCCCGCGAATTCGGGCGACGGCTCGGCCTGTCTGTGGACCTCGTCGTGTTCGATACCGCCGGCAACTCGGTCGATGCCGTTTCGCAGGAGCAGGCCGACATCGGCTTCTTCGCAATCGACCCGAAGCGGGCCGAGTCGATCAGCTTCACCGCCGCGTATGTCCTCATCGAAGGCGCCTATCTCGTGCGCGAGGAATCGCCCCTCAAGAACAACGAAGAGGTTGATCAGGTGGCGCACCGCGTGGTGGTCGGCAAGGGCAGTGCGTACGACCTCTTCCTGACCCGTGAACTGAAGAAGGCCACGATCCTGCGCGCGCCAAGCTCTCCTGCGGTCGTTGACTTCTTCCGCGAGCAGCAAGCGGAAGTCGCGGCAGGTGTGAAGCAACAATTGGAAGCGGACGCAGCTCGTTTGGGTGGCTTGCGACTCTTGCCAGGTCGCTTCATGGTCATACGGCAGGCGATGGGCTGCCCCAAGAGCCGCGGCGTCGAAGCTGCGACCGCATTGCGCGACTATGTGGAAGAAATGAAGGCAAGCGGCTTCGTGACGCAAGCCCTCGAGCGGCATCGAATCTCCGGTGCCATTGTGGCCCCGGGCGAGGCAGGGCCCACGGACGATCGCCCCAACATCGGGTAATTCCCCGCTCCTCCCATCCCCGTGCCAGCAACGCCAAAGTACCTCTGACAGCTCAGCCGTGTTTCGGACAAGCTGGCATGCTAACTGCTTTTTCGTTCTGACTAAGGATGGAAAAGTGATGCGACGATTGGTCAGCGTGCTGGTCCTGGCTTCCATCGCCATGGCTTTGCCGGCAGTGGCACAAACCGCGGCCGATCCGCAGCAGCAGCAGCGTCTGGCCGAGCAGAAGCTCAGGCTCGTAGAAATGCTGCTCGACGCACCGGCCGCCCAAGCTGCGGCAGCAAAAGACGGCGACGCAGCTGCCTTGATCGAGCGCGGCCGCGGCTTGCTCAAGGAGGCCCGTGAGGCGCTTGCGGCGCAACGCCCCGCCGATGCCGCGAAGGCCCTGGACGAGGCCTTGCGCAGCGTGTCCAGTGCCCGCGGCGCGGCCGGGCTATCCGACAGCGTGCAGAAGCAGCGCCTGCAGGATATGGGCGAGCAGGTGGCGACCTACCGCGGCAGCCTGATCGACCTGGCGACAGACGCGAAGAGTGGCGCCGCGGCGAAAAGCGCGCTCGCGCGCGTCGATGCGCTGGCCGACGAGGCCCGCCGGCTGGCCGGCGCCGGGCGCCTGGGCGACGCCAACAAGAAAATGGCCGAGTCCTACAAACTCGCGGTGGAGGAAATCTCGCGCCTGCGGGCCGGCGAAGTGGTCACCATGTCGCTCAAGTTCAACTCGCCGGCGGAGGAATATGCCTACGAAGTGAAGCGCTTCCAGTCCAACGAGATCCTGGTCAACATGATGATCGCCGAAGGGCGCGCTGACGGCGACAAGCGGCGCATGATCGACGGCTTCGTCCAGGAAGCCGGCCGTCTCAAGGCCGAGGCCAGTAACCAGACCATCAACAACAATTTCAAGGAAGCCGTGACCCAGATGGAAAAGGCTTTCGTCCAGCTCAATCGCGCCCTGCAGGCGATGGGCGTGCCGGCGTTTTAGGGCCTGTTCACACTAGGAGAGACGATGCTGCCCGCATTCTTGCGAATCTGGTGGGGCTTGGTGCTGGCGTTGTTCGCTGCCGGCGTTCATGCCTCCGATGCCGAAGCCATCAACCTTGCCGGCCAGCAGCGCATGCTGTCGCAGCGCATCGTCAAGTCCTGGTGCCAGATCGGGCTCAACGTGCAGCCAGCTCTGTCGAAGCGCCAGCTCGACGAGGCGATCCAGCGCTTCGAGGCCAATCTCAAGGCGCTGGACGGCGCAGCCCTCGGCGCCGAGGCGCTTGGTGCGCTGGGCGGCCTGCGCGCCGCCTGGACTCCCTTGCGCACGACGGCGCTGAGCGTGATCCAGCAGTCCGATGCGGCGCTGCTCGATGCCCGTGCCGAGGATGTGCTGATGGCGGCCGAGCGCCTGACGCGCCTGCTGCAGGACCAGACCGGCGCGTCGATCAACCGCTGGGTCAATCTTTCCGGGCGCCAGCGCATGCTTTCGCAGCGCCTGGTCAAGTCCTACATGCTGCGCCAGTGGGGCGTCGACAACGCACGCCTGCGCGAGGAAATGGACTCGGTACAGAACGAGTTCTCCGGAGCACTGGCCAGCATGCAGCAGCGCGCAGACAACAGCGCCCCGCTGCGCGCGGAAATTGACAAGCTGGCCCTGCAGTGGGAGTGGTTGCGCACCGCGCTCGCCACCGAAGGCGCCGAATCCTTTCGCCTGATCCTGGCCGAGGGCAGCGATGCGATCCTCGAGCTGGCCGACCGGGTCACCTTCATGTACCAGCAGTCCGCGCCCTGAGGGGTCAACCGACAGGCCCCACACCGGGCAGGGCTACCTTGAAGAATACGCGCCGCGCCGCTGACCCATGCCGCCGGCCGGCTTGCCTTCACGCTGGCTGCGCAACCATTCGTCCACACTCCATGGGCCACCGCCTGCGGCCACAAAAAAGAGGAAGACGAAGCAGTAAAGCACCGCTAGTTCGCCGCGGTTCAAGAGCGGCCAGAACCCCTGAGGCGCGTGGGCGATGAAATAGGCAACGGCCATTTCGCCCGACAGCAGAAACGCCACCGGCCGGGTGCACAGGCCCAGCAACAGCAGCACCCCGCCGCACAGTTCCAACAAGCCGCCAACGCCGGCCAGCGACATCAGCTGGATGGATTCGTGCGGCGGCGCCGGAAAGCCGAGCCACTTCTGCATCCCGTGCTCGACGAACAGGAATGCCGTGACGATGCGCAGAATGCTGAGAAGTCGAGGGGTCCAACGATCGATGAGTTCCGAAATCATGGTTGGGTCTTGCTCGTGAGTTGCAGATTCCTGTTCGAACCCGCGCCGGCTCACCGGTTCCTCGGGCGTCGCGCCGCAAGGCTGTAGGACTAATCCGAGGAGACCACGAAGAGACGCCTTCTACTTTGCCAGCAGCCAAGCCGCAGTTTGCTGAACCACGTCCCGCTCCAGACCGTTGAAGCCGTGATATGCGAAGGCTTCGCACGGATCCCCGGTGGTCACGCCTCCCTTGAACGACAACACCTGCTTCCTTGGCGTGTTTCCGAGCTTGGCCATCAGATTTGGAATTTCGGCGAATGGGCAGTTCGCGCAGCCGTCTTGTTCGTGGTGAACCACCAGCACCGGAACGCGAATCTTCCCCAGTGGCATGGCTGGCACGGGGCGGCCTCTCTGGTCGGCCAGGATCGTTGAACTCAGAACGATTCCATCCGGCCCGTCGGGGCCGGCAAGCTCAGTCGCGGCGTAGGCTGCGGATTGAGTTCCGCGGCTGGTTCCAACGAGCCAGACCGGCACTTGGGCGGTCTCACGAAGCCAGCCGATGACAGCCTTCAGGTCGGCAGCGTGTTCAGGTGTTTGCCTGAAGCCTGAAAGGAATGGCGGCCTCTGCCGATCCGACGGTGCGTCGATGACGGCCACCATGAGGCCCTGATCGGCGAACAGCTGGCGGCTTCTGACGAGAAAGTTTCCGTCGCCCCACTTCATCGAGCCGTTCGAAAATATCTGCAGGCCCCCATGACCGCCGGGAAGCAACACGACAGCTGCCTTGGGATTCGGAGGCGACAGCAAGAGCATTCGCTGCGTGACGCCCGGGCGCGTCGGAATTTCCACGACGCGCTGAGGCGTTTCAGCCCGTGCCTGGAACACCAAGGCCAGCAGGAAAGCACCGGCCACTAATTTGAGATCGCGCATAAGATACCGACCTGCCATTCTCATGGGTCACGCGAAAAATATGTCCATCGTAGGGAAGCGGTCTGCTGCGCGGACACAGTCCCAAAGATAGATTGCAAAGCCGGGGTCACCTGTCCAGAGGGAGTACCGCAACTGCCCATAGGTTGCTTGGGCCGCCTCGGTCTGCGCTATGCCATGCATGGCAAATGCCCGCGCCCGCTCCAGCCATTTCGCCTCGCCGGTACGCTTGTATAGCTTCAAGAAGGCGTAGCCATTGCCTCCGGTTCCGTGACACAAGTTCGAACCCTTGCGAAGAGGTCCGGCCACCCACGTTGCTTCAGCTCCCGCGATGAGCAGATCGTCGACTGACCTGTCGGGAAAGT
This sequence comes from Ramlibacter sp., assembly GCA_035571715.1. Classification (GTDB taxonomy): domain Bacteria; phylum Pseudomonadota; class Gammaproteobacteria; order Burkholderiales; family Burkholderiaceae_C; genus Ramlibacter. The sequence continues at coordinate 2,593 of DATNCB010000542.1, read as the reverse complement.
CTGCCAGGCAAATGACAAAGCCAGGTGCTCCGTGACAATACTGCATGAGTTTGGGGCTGCCTCGTGCGGTCGAAAGCCTTGCACGCCAGTTGACGAGTCGGTCCTCCCACTCAGCGGTGCGCCTCACCGTGTTTTCGATGCAGCGACTCCACGAGTCCCATTCTCCAGCCTCCAGCAGGTGCCGGCCCTGGATGAGCGGTGAGGCAGTCGCCACGAAACCGTGTACGGCGTCCAGATAGGAGGACCGCTGCCCATACATATCCTGGGTCCAGTAGTGGCAGGCGTCGGCGGCGGACCATTCCAGCTGCGACCATAGTATTCGGGCCGTGTCCCGGAATAGTTGCGCCCACTGCGGCTTGTTCGTGCGCTCATGCATGAACAATGCGGCAAGGAGGGTTCCCGGCGAACCCCACATCAGTTCGCGGGTGGGATGATTCATGTTGTATCGAATCAGGCTCGCCAGCTGCGACGCGATTTCCTCCGAAGGGCTGCACCAAAACTTCAGCAGCTGAATGCCGGTATCACCCATCAGGTAGGAGCCAAACGGAGTGGCGTCCGGGTGCCCCATTGCCACTCTATTGGGCTCGATGAGAAGCGCCATCGACGCCTCGTAATCATTCGATAGAGCAACGGCGCCCTGTGTCTCCAGATAACGCAATGCCCAGATTACGCCGCAAGCGCCCCAGTAGAGTGCGTACTGCGGAGCGGGCGCCTTCGAGTCGAGAGGATGGGTGGGCCACAATCCCTTTGTCGAAAAATGCTCCTCCGACTCCCGAACTATCCATTCGATAGCAGCTCGGGCGCGCCTTTCATCCCAGGCAGTTCTGAGCACAGGTTCATGACGATCCGAAGAAAAAAGCATGGTATTCGTCTCTTCAAAAAATCATAACCGCCAGGAGCTAAGTGGCACACGCGGGATACGAGCGCGATACAAAACAGTTGGCCGCTGAAATCAAACGAATACCGGCGCTGCAGATAGTGGAGCGGCTCCGGCACCCGTTAGATTTTTAACCCAACCCTCTTAGGAATAATCACCATGAACAAGACACTGTCAGCCTGCCTGCTGTCCCTCGCCACGTTCGCATCACTCGGCGCCAGCGCCGCCGAGCCGCTCGCCCGCTTCGAAGACGGGATCGGCGTCCAGCCGCTGCGGGCAGGCGGTGTGCCCAATACCGTGCAGGGCGTTCCCCCCGCAGGCACGCCGTGGGTGATCTCCCGGCTGAGAGCAGATGTCAGCACCGACGGGAGAATCAGGGTCGACGGCCGCGGTCTGCTGCTCGCAGGCAGCAACAGCATCGGGACGCCGGCTGGGCAAAGCGTGTTCGCGCGGCTGGTTTGCGCGGGTGTGCCCCACGACTCGGAACTGGTGCCGCTCGATGCCGGCGGCGATTTCAGAATCGAAGGTTTCGTCAATCCCTTCCCGCCAAGCCCCTGCGCCAATCCGGTGCTGCTGATCATCAATGCCGGTGGGACCTGGTTCGCCGCCGGCATTCCGAAGCAGTAGTAGAGGGTAAAGAGATGCGATCACACCTTGCCAACACCCTTGCTGTTTGCTCCGCCGTCCTGGTCGCAGCCGGCTGTGCCAGCCGGCCGGCGGTTGTTCCGCCGGATGTTCCGGCGCAGCTGCGTGCTCCTGCCGATCAGTCCGTATTCGTTGAAGCTTTAGCCACCGGCGTGCAAATCTACGAGTGCGCAGCCAAGCCTGACCAACCGTCCGCGTTCGAGTGGGTGTTTCGCGCGCCGGAAGCGGCTCTCGCGGATCGTTCGGGACATTCAATTGGAAAGCACTACGCGGGACCGACGTGGGAGTCCCTCGACGGGAGTACCGTGGTTGGGGAGCTCAAGAGCCGCGATCCGGGCCCAAATCAATCTGCGATTCCATGGTTGCTCATGACCAGCAAGTCGACTACCGGTGCGGGCATCTTCAGTCAGGCGAAGACCATTCAACGGGTCCAAACCGCCGGCGGAGTCGCGCCATCTGAACCATGTAGCGCGGCAAACGCCAGGCAGATTGCCAGGGTTCCATACACAGCCACGTACTACTTCTACCGTGTCTCGTGACTCAAGCCGTGGCCGGAATCAGGAAGTCGCGGCTGATGCGCATGCCCAGCTCGTTCACGCGATCGAGGAACTGCGTGAGGAACGCGTGCAGGCCGTTCGCCAGGATCTCGTCGATGTCGCCGTACTGCAGGTCGGCGCGCAGCTTGCCGGCGCGCCGCTGGGTTTCGGAGGACTGGTCGTTGGCGACCATGGCCAGGTTGCTCACCACCTCGTTCAGGCTGGCGTGCAGCGACCTGGGCATGTCGGGGCGCAGGATCAGCAGGTCGGCCACCCGCTCGGGCTTGATCACGTCGCGGTACACCTTGCGATAGATCTCGAAACCTGACACGCTGCGCAGGATCGCGCTCCAGTGGTAGAAGTCGTACTCCTGGTCCTTCTCGCTGGCGGCGCCGAAGAAGTCGCTTTGCACGGCGTGGAACTTCACGTCCACCAGCCGCGCCGTGTTGTCGGCGCGCTCCAGGAACGTGCCCAGGCGCATGAAGTACAAGGCTTCGTCCATCAGCATCGTGCCCACCGTGACGCCGCGCGACAG
>DATNCB010000541.1:0-2549 GCA_035571715.1 Ramlibacter sp. | reverse complement strand
TGACCGGCGCAGTGTCGTTCCACGGCGGCGGCGGTGCACGGCGTGCGAACAACTGCCTTGTCGGCCCGATCACTGCGGGCGCAGGTCGTATTCGCGCAGCATCACCGGCTCGCGCGAGCCTTGGGCCAGGCGCCTGCGCACGGCCGCCTCGATGTCGGCCGCGTTGTCCCGATAGGTCTCCATCGGGTCCTCGCCCTGCGCGGCAGACCGGTAGCGGTGGTGCAAGGCTTCGCGGCTGACGCTGGCGGAAAACGGTTGCCCATCGACCAGAATCCAGAAGCGGACGGTCCCCGAGGCTTCGTGCAAAAAGGGTGTGTCGGACATAGCTATTTTCTCGCGGTGATTTCCATGCCGATGCCGCGGTAGCCGAGGAATCTGCAGGCCGGGCCGAACATGGGCTCGCCACTGACCTGGAATTTCTGCTGCGAGCCGTCGGCGTTGACGCGGCTGAAGACGAAGTCCAGGAAAGGCGCGCGGGCCGCGATGGCGGCTCGCAGCGTCTGCCGTTCCGCCTCGTTCCATCCCAGGCCCCGCACGGTGCCGGTTTCTGCCGGATCGTCCTGCAAGCCGAGCATCTCCTGCACCGGGCCGGAGACCTTGGTGAACGCACCGTTCTCGTCCTGTTCCCAGTACCAGTCGGAGGCCAGTTCAATCAGGCTGCGGTAGCGCGCTTCACTCGCACTCAGTTCGGCCGTGCGCTGCCTGACGGTCTCTTCCAGCTCCTTGTTGTAATTCTCGAGCCGCTTGTACAGCAGCCGCGCTTCGACCATGTTGCGGATGCGCGTCTTGACTTCGATCAGGTCGAACGGCTTGCTGATGAAGTCCCTGGCGCCGGCCTGCAGCGCCCGCAGCTTGTGGCCGGGCTCGGCGGTGATGACGAGAACAGGAAGATAACCGTCGGTGTTGTCGGCCTTCAGGGCTTCCATGACCTGAAATCCGTCCATGCCGGGCATCTGGAGATCCAGCAGGATCAGGTCAAAGCCGTTCTCCCGATGCAACGCGCAGACCTTGCGCGGGTCCATGGTCGAGGCCACGGCGACGTAGCCGGCTTCGTGCAGCATTTGCTCGAGCAGGCTCACGTTGGCTGCCTGGTCGTCAACGATCAGGATGCGGGCATTGAGGATTTCGGCAGTGCTCACCCTCATGGCTGCTGCGCTCCGGCCAGCTGATGCGAGGCCTTTTCCGAAAAGATCAATGCCACATCGAGCGCATCCATGAAGTGACTGACCACGATCGGCTTGGTGATGTAGTTGAAGAACCCGGCCTCCAGGCCCCGCTCGATGTCACGCGGCACCGCGTTGGCACTGAGCGCGATGATCGGGATGTGCGCCGTGGCCGGGTCGGCGCGCAGGATCTTCATCGCTTCGATTCCGCTGACGCCCGGCAGGTTGATGTCCATCAGAATCACCTCGGGCAGGCAGGCGCGGGCGTATTCGATGCCCAGCGTGCCGTCGGCGGCGCTCAGCAGGCGCAGGTCGGAGCGGCGGGCCACGAGCTGTTCGACCAGCTCCAGGTTGGCCGGGTTGTCCTCGACATAGAGCAGAGTGCGCTTCGGGGTGCCGTCGGGCGCCTTCGGGCTGGCCGCCGCGGCTTGCTCGGACTCAAGGACGGCGAATTGCGGCGCCGACGTCAATGGGAATTCGACCCAGAAGACGCTTCCCTCGCCAACGACGCTGTCGGCGCCGATCGTGCCGCCCATCAGCTCCACCAGCCGCTTGGTCACTACCAGGCCGATGCCGGTGCCCTCCTCCGCGCTGGCTTCCTTTCCGAGCCGGTTGAACGGCTGGAAAAGCTGTGCGAGCTGCGCCGGGGCCAGCCCGATCCCGGTATCACGCACGCAGATGCGGATCGAATCGGGCTCGACCAGCTTGCATTCGACGGCCACCGCACCTTGCGGCCGGTTGTACTTGATGGCGTTGAACAGGAGATTGATCAGCACCTGCTTGACGCGGGTGCGGTCCGCCATGATGAAACGGGCAATCTCGAATTGCGGAAACGTCATGCCGAGGCCGCGCTTGCGGGCCTGCGGCTCGATCATGGCCCGGCACTCCACCATCACCTCGGCCAGCGAAACCGGCTCGTTCGACAGCGTCAACTTGCCCGACTCGATCAGCGCCAGGTCGAGGATTTCGTTGATCAGCTCAAGCAGGTACCAGCCTGCTTTGAGGATCTGGTCGATATTGCGCTTCTGCGTCACGGTGGGCGACGGCGCACCCGTTTCCAGCAACTGCGCGAAGCCGAGGATGGCGTTGAGCGGCGTGCGCAATTCATGGCTCATGCTGGAAAGAAACTCCGACTTCGCGCGATTCGCCTTGTCCGCCACCGCCATCGCCTCGTTCAGCTCGGACTCCACGCGCTTGCGCACCGAATTGTCGGTGCCGATCAGCAGGTAGCCGATGATTGCGCCATAGTCGTCGCGCAGCGCCGTGATCGACACGATGGCGGGAAACCGGCTGCCATCCTTGCAGATGTAGGTCAGCTCGTAGATGTCCTCGATCTCGCGCGACGCCTTGAAAGCCAGGGCCTCGAAGCCCGGCGCGATGGTCGTG
>DATNCB010000540.1:0-3320 GCA_035571715.1 Ramlibacter sp. | reverse complement strand
TCGTGCGTTTGTGCAGCACCTGACTCACTTTGGTCGAGACATCGAGGCTGCGGGAAAGTCGTGTTGGTTTGTTCATGGCAGCAACGTTATTCGCCGCGACCCGGCAAGTCGTCAGCGAACGGTCGCCATTCGGTCGGAACTAGCCGCGAGGACAGCGACCCAAAGACGACCGCTCGCTGACGACTGCGGCACCCGCAACCACTAGCATCTAGGGTCTGTTCACACTGTTCTTGCAAGTGCGAACGTGGTTAAAACAGCGCCAATCTAGGCGCGCGACGACGCCCAGGCTGGCCGCCTGGGCTAGGAGCGTAACAACGAGTGGCGCTGTTTTAACCCCGTTCCCTACGGGTTGCGGCCAAAAAGGCCATGCGCCGCGTTACGAAGCCTGGCCGGGGGTCAACCCCGGCTGCGTTTCGCGCCTTGCGCATGACCTTTTTGACAAGCAACGCATCTTGCAAGAACAGTGTGAACAGACCCTCCGCATGAACATTCAGCTCACGCCGCGGCGGATCCTGGGCGCGGCAATCCTCGCGTCGGCCCTGTGGATCGTGCACGGCTTCATCCAGTCGATGCTCGCCGCCTGCGTGATCGCGATCGCGAGCTGGCCGCTCTACCTGCGTTTCGCGGTCTGGGTGCCGCGGCGCCTCGGCGCCAGCGCCGCCCCGGCGCTGTTCACGGCGGTGGTAACGCTGTTCGTGCTCGCGCCGATGGTGTTCGCGGTCGGCGCGCTGCTGTCCGAGGCGCACGCGCTGCTCGCGGAGATCGCCGCCGCGGACAGCCGGGGGATCCCGGTTCCGTGGTGGCTTCAGGGCGTGCCGGTCGTGGGACCCTGGGTCGCCGAGAGCTGGCGCAGCGAGCTCGCGCACCCGCAGGCGCTGCTGGCGTGGACCCGGCGCGCCGACCCGGCGGCGATCCTGGGCTGGGCGCAATCGCTCGGGCAGTTCACGGGGCATCACGTGCTCGTCATCGGCTTCACGATCCTGCTGCTGGCGTTTCTGTATCGCGAAGGCGAGGCGCTAGCGACCGGGCTCAGGCGCGCTGCGCGGCAGACTGTCGGAGAGACCTCCGAACGCTACGTCGACCTGGCGGTGCGCGGCCTGCGCGCATCGGTCGCCAGCATGCTGGCGGTGGGCCTGTTCGTCGGACTCGCGGCGGCCCTGGCCTATACGGTCGCCGGTGCGCCACGCGCCGGGGTGTGGGCCGCCATCACCGGGTTGCTTGCGGCCGTTCCGTTCCTGGGTTACGTGGCGGTGTTGGCATTGGCGCTGCGAATGGCCGTGATGGGGCTGGCCGCGCCGGCGCTGGCCGCCGCCGGCCTCGGCTGCGCCATCCTGCTGTGCGGGGACAAGCTGGTGCGGCCCGCGGTGGCAGGCAGCGGACTTCGATTGCCTTTCGCCTGGGTGCTGATGGGATGCCTTGGCGGCTTCGAGGTGCTGGGACTCGTGGGGCTGGCGATCGGCCCGGTGATGCTCAGGATCGCCGCGGAGCTTTGGAAGCAACGCGGGCGGGAACTCGCGCGCTGATCACCGAGCGCGCGCGCAGCACGGGGGCCGTGTCGGCCGCTTCCGGCAGTTGCTCGAGGACCGTTGCCAGCGCGTCCCAGTCTGCAGCCTCGGCCTTGCCGTGCTCGCAAAGCTCGACCAGCGCGAGTAGTACGTGCCACGGCGCTTCCTGCTCGCGCGCCTCGGCCAGCGCGCGCCGCACCGCTTCTTCGGCGGCCGCGGGATTATTGCGTGCACGCGCGATCGCGGCGTCGGTGAGGTACAGCTGCGGCAGGTAGATGCGCTCGTCCTGGGCACGCGCGACCTCCAGGGCTTGCCGCAGTTCCCTGTCGGCGCCCTCCGGGTCCCCGGCGAGCAGGAGCGCGTCGGCGGCATAGCCCAGCACCTCGCTGCCGCCGGCCAGCATGCCGAGGGACGTATTGCGTTCGTAGGCCGCGCGGATGCGGCGGTAGCCCTCGCGCCCATTTCCGCGTTGGGCGTCGGCCCAGCCGTGGAACCAATCGGATGCCGCGCCGCCCTGGGCGAGCGCGGACTCCTCGAAGACGGCGCGCATCTCGTCGGCCAGCGCCTGGACCCGATCCGGATGTCCGAGGCGTACCTCCAGCAGCGCGTCGAACCAGATCACCACCACGCGCGCCACTGGGGCGCCCACCTCCTGCGCGCGCAAGCGCGCCTCCTGCAGGCGATCGCGCGCTTGCCGGACCAGCCCCAGGTGAAACAGCTGCATCGCGAGCAAGGCCAGCAGCATGACCTGCGGAAAGACGGCAACGTGCCGGTCCGCGGTGGGATCGGCGGATGCGATCGCCGGCAACGCGCGCTCCAGCCGCGCGCGCGCAGCGCGTGGCCGGCCCTGCATCATGTGCACCTGCCCTTCCACGTTGGAGGCGGTGAGCAGCAACAGCGGGGCGCCCGTCGTGCCGGCAAGCGCGGAAGCTTTTTCCGCCACGGCCAGGGCCTCGTCGTACTCCGCGCGCTGGCAAAGCACGAAGCTGTAGCCCTGTGTCAGCAGCCCGCGCAGCCGATGCTCCGGCGTATGGTCCAGCAACGCGTAGGCCCGGCGATACGCATTCTTCGATTCGGCGCCGACCCCCAGCAACCGGAATGCCGCCACGCCGCGCAGCGTGCACAGCGCGATTTCCAGCGCGTCGCGCCCGGCGCCCGCGCTCGTCGAGTCGATCAAGGCCAGCGCGCGTTCCGTGAGCGTCATGCACTCGTCCGGACTCAGGCCGCGCAGCGCGGCTTCCGCGGCTTCGGCGTAGTAACGCAGGGCAGTCATGGGCTCGCGGCCGCGATCGAAATGCATCGCGAGCTGCGCGGCGGCGACGGCCACGCCCTGTTGACGCTCGCGTTCGAGCGCGGCGCCCACGTTGCGATGCAACTGGGCGCGCGCCGCCGGCGCCGTGCGCTCGTACAGCACCTGGCGAAACAGCGTGTGGCGGAAGGTATAGGGGCGCTCGGCTGCGCCACCGCGCTGCGCGGCATGGGGCGCCGCGACCCACACCCTTGCGCGTGCGAGCCGCTCGCAAGTATCGGCCACCCAGGCCGGATCGCGTTCGATCACCTCGGCGATGGTCTCGGCACGGAAGTCCATGCCGCAGATCGCGGCGGTCGACAGCAGCGCACGCTCGTCGTTGCCGAGCCGGGCGATGTAATGATCGATGATGGCCGCCAGGTTGTCGGGCACCGCCACATTCGCGAGCAGCTCCCGCGCCACCGCAGCGTCACCGCTGCCCGAGGCGTGCTCGGACAGGTCGGCCATGACGGACGCCACGAACAGAGGCACCCCGTCGGTGCGCTCGTGCAAGCCGCGCACGAATG
>DATNCB010000539.1:0-1162 GCA_035571715.1 Ramlibacter sp. | reverse complement strand
GTCGTCGGCATTGAAATCGCGCGTCGGCTTGAAGGCGCGCTGGTTGTGCCACTTCACGCCCTTGCGCAGATAGAAGGTATAGACCTTGCCATCGGCGGAAATGTCCCACTTCTCGGCCAGGCCGGGGACCACCTTCGTGCCACCGCGCTCGAATTCGACGATGCGGTTGTAGATCGGCTCGTTGCCGTCGAACGAGGTGCCCGTGGTGTTGACGCCCGGGTAGAAGTTTTCCGGGCTGCCTTCCGAGCAGAACACCAGCGTCTTGGCCCCGACGCCAGCCGCGGCGGCCAAGGCCAGCGCGGCGATCGCAAAGTGCTTGCGGTGTTTGGACAATTTCATACGAGGCTCCTTCTTGAGTGGGATTCGGCCTTAGCCGGAGAGAGAAACATTATCGGCACCTTGGAGTGCGGGAAAACCCGATTCAAAGAACTGTCCGGCAAAGTGGCAGGCCGCCAATCGTCCATCGACCGGCTGGGCCAGTGGCCGCTCGGCGCGGCAGCGCTCCACCGCATAGGGACAACGGCTGGAGAACACGCAGCCGCTCGGAGGGTTCAGCGGCGACGGCAGTTCGCCCCTGAGTACGATGCGCTGCATGTTGCGGGCGCCGACGCCGGGCGTCGAGGCCAGCAGTGCCTGGGTGTACGGATGACACGGCCGCGCGAAAATGTCCGCCTTGGGGCCTTGCTCCATCACATGGCCCAGGTACATCACCAGTACTTCGTGCGCGATGTACTTCACCACCGCCAGATCGTGCGAGATGAACAGGTAGGCCAGCTTGAACTCATCCTGCAAGTCCGCCATCAGGTTCAGCACCTGGGCCTGGATCGACACGTCCAGGGCCGAGACCGGCTCGTCCGCCACCAGCAATTTGGGGTTGAGCATCAGCGCCCGCGCGATCGCAATGCGCTGGCGCTGGCCGCCGGAAAACATATGGGGATAGCGATTGGCGTACTCGGGGCGCAAGCCAACCTGCGCGAGCATGGCCAGGGCGCGCTCGCGCCGCTGCGCACCGGTCATCGAGGTGTTGATGGCCAGCGGATCTTCCAGCACCGCGCTGATCTTCTTGCGCGGGTTGAGCGAGCCGTAGGGATTCTGGAACACCAGCTGCACCGCCTGGCGCAAGCGCCGCCGGTCGGACGCCGGCGTATTCACCGCGTCGCTG
>DATNCB010000538.1:0-3626 GCA_035571715.1 Ramlibacter sp. | reverse complement strand
CGACGCCGGTAGCTGCCGGCGGCGCTACCAACGACAACCTGCTCGTGTTTTCTGGCACCGCGACCTTTGCGGGGGCCGCTCCCAGTCTGAAAATCTGGGTGGATGTCAACGGAGCAGGCCATCCAACAGCGATCGGTACCGCTTCAGTCGACGCCGCAACCGGTCACTGGACTTTCGCTGCGCCCACTGCGGCTGCGGACGCCCACTACGCCTACTACGTCACAAACGGCAGTCTTTCCACCTGGGACGCCACCAAAGCGGTGCCCTTGAATGGTGGGAATGACCCCTACGAATTCGACCTGGACTCGGTCGCGCCCGCGAAGCCATCGACAGTGTCCGTCAACGACGACACACTGACGGTGTCGGGACATGCAGAACCCGCCAGCATCGTTCAGATCTTCAACGGCGACGTGCTGCTCACGACGGACGCATTGCTGGACCTCACCACCGGTCCCATCATCACCGACGGAGCTACCGGCTATTGGGAGTACACGTTTCCCGCGTCGGCGCTTGCCAACGGCCACTACCAATTGAATGTGAAGGCCACCGATGCGGCCGGCAACACCAGCGTCGCTTCGGATTCATATTCCTTCGACATTCAGCCGAAAGTGTCGGCCACCACGTTCACCGCGACGGACGATGTGGGCAATTTGCCGACGCAGGTGCGCGCCGGCGGATACACCAATGACAGCATGCTCGAGTTATCCGGAACGGCGACGATATTGCACCCTGGCAGCGGCAACGCGCCCAAACTGAAAATCTGGGTCGATTCGGGCGATGGCAATCCAACCGTCTTTGCAACCGTTGACGTTGACTCCGCAACCGGCGCGTGGAGCATTTCCGCGCCTTCCCTCGGTGGAGACGCCCACTACGCTTTCTACGTGACGGACGGAAACCGTTCCACCTGGGACGTCTCCAAAGCGGTGCTCTTGAACAACTCGGATGTGTCGTTCGAATTCAATCTCGACACGGTTGCGCCGGAAAAGCCGACCATCACTTCGGCGGACGGTCAGACACTCACGCTATCGGGTTTTGCCGAGCCCGCCAGCATCGTCGAGATATACAACGGGGGCGTGCTGCTGACGACGCCGGAGCTGCTGGATGCCACCACTGGCCCGATCTTCACCGATGGGGATACCGGCTACTGGCAATACACGTTCCCCGAAGGCGTGCTTCCGGCTGCGACATACCACTTCAACGTCAAGGCGACGGACTCGGCCGGCAACACGAGCCTTGCGTCCGATTTTCAAGAGGCCGCAGTGTGTTTCCTTAAAGGAACTCGCCTGCAAACGCCTGGCGGCGAAGTCGCCGTCGAAGACCTGCAAATTGGCGACCTGGTCAGCACCAGCTCGGGCGATGCTCAAGCCATCAAGTGGATTGGCCGTCGCAGCTACGTGACGCGCTTCCTGGCCGCCGCAAGCCGTCGCAACGTGATACCGGTCCGCATTGCCCGCGGCGCGCTGGAAGAAGACGTGCCGCATCGCGACCTGTTCGTCTCGCCCGAGCACGCGATGTGCCTGCATGGCGCACTTATCCCCGCGCGACATCTCGTCAACGGCCGCTCGATCGCGTATTGCGACTCCATCGATACCATCGAGTACTACCATATCGAGCTGCCGCGCCACGAAGTTCTCATCGCCGAGGGCGCGGTTACGGAGAGCTGGCTTGATTGCGGCAACCGCAACTTCTTCATGAACGTGACGGACTACGTCGCGCTGGGCCTGCCCGATCAGTCTCCGACCGAGCCGTGCCTGCCTTTCGTCAAGGGCGGTCCGCTGCTGCAGGAGGTCCGCACCAGACTATTGGCACGCGCGGCAGCCGTTGGCTTTGAGACCACCAGCGATCCCGATGTGCATCTGGTTGTCGACGGCCAGCGCATCAACCCAGCCAGTACGGGCGAGGGGGTCTATCGCTTCGAGCTGCCCAGCGCACCGGCCACGCTGGTCATCGGTTCGCGCTCGGCCACTCCTGCGGACATGGACGCGCAGGCACTGGATGGTCGCCGGCTCGGCGTGTCGCTCACTCGTGCAGTGCTGCGCTCAAGGGGCGCGCAGGTTGAAATCGGCCACGATCATCCGCTGCTGGTCGAGGGCTTCCATGCAGACGAGGCAGGCCATCGCTGGACCAACGGCATGGGCACCATTCCGTCGCAACTTCTGGGTGCCCTGGCCGGGCCGGTGCAGGTGGAAATCCACATTGGTGCACTCGCCACAAAATACCCGAATCCAATCGAGGCGCATGCATCGGCCACTGCACAAGGCAGCGGCGTGAGCCGGGGCCGCTTTCTGAGATTGGCGGCCTAGACCCGACCGGGCTTGTCCCGTCTACTGCTGCCGGCCCCACACGAGGAAGTGGGGATTCTCGAAGCCGGGCTTGCTGTACGTCAGTTCGCTGCCCGCCAGATCGGTGACGCGGCCTCCTGCAGCCGCTACGATGGCGTGCCCCGCCGCGATATCCCATTCCATGGTGCGCCCGAGCCGCGGGTACAAGTCCGCCTCGCCGGCCGCGACCATGCATAACTTCAATGACGATCCGGCGTTAGCGCGGACGGCCACTTTGCGCCCCGCAAGAAGCCGATCCAGCGCCTGCTCGTCGCCGTGCGAGCGGCTCGATACCACCGTCAGTCCATCGGCAGGAACTTTACGGCACGCGATTTCGCGGCGCTCGCCTTCTTCGACAAAGCTGCCGACATCGGCCGCCCCGGCATAAAGCTTGTTCAGCGCGGGCGCATAGACCACGCCCAGCACGGGCCGTCCCCCTTCTATCAGCGCGATGTTCACCGTGAACTCTCCGTTGCGGTTGATGAACTCGCGCGTTCCGTCCAGCGGGTCGACCAGCCAGAATCTGTCAGCCAGATCCCAGAGATTGCCGGCCGAAAACGCCTCTTCCGCGACGACCGGAATGTCAGGCGTCAGCACATGAAGCGCCGCGCAGATGACTTGTTCGGCTTTCTGGTCCGCCTGCGTGACTGGAGAGGCATCGTCCTTCGTGGCGATCTCGATCTGCCCTGCATACACCTGCATGATGGCTTCGCCGGCCTTGCGCGCCACCGCGATCACGTCTTCAAGCAGTTTGCTGCGTGCGATGACTTGCATTGCGATACCCCTTCAGCTCAGACGGCCGCGCTGCCTCAACAGCGAGATTACCTGCTCCACTGCATCTTCCGGGCTCAGCTTGTCCGTGGCCAGGCGCAAATCGGGCTTCTCCGGCACCTCGTATGCTGAATCGATCCCGGTGAAATTCTTCAGCTCGCCTCTCCGCGCCTTCTTGTAGAGGCCCTTCACGTCACGTTGCTCCGCAACCGCAAGCGGCGCGTCGACGTGGATCTCGAAGAATTCATCCTCTCGCACCAGGGCGCGCGCCATCGATCGCTCGGCCTGGAAGGGTGAAATGAAGGCAGTGAGCACTATCAGCCCGGCGTCCACCATCAGCTTGGCCACCTCGCCCACCCGGCGAATGTTCTCGACCCGGTCGGCATCGGTAAAGCCCAGGTCCTTGTTCAAGCCATGCCGCACGTTGTCGCCATCGAGCAGATAAGTGCGCTGCCCCATCGAATACAGCTTCTTTTCGAGCAGGTTGGCGATGGTGGATTTCCCCGCCCCCGAGAGCCCGGTGAACCAGATCAC
>DATNCB010000537.1:0-12697 GCA_035571715.1 Ramlibacter sp. | reverse complement strand
GCGGCCCGCTTCGCGAGCCTCCTCGGAATCGAATTCGTGGGCCGTGCCCTTTTCGTGAGCGGCCTGCCCACCCTTGCTGCCCGCCTGGCGAGCTTCTTCCGGTGTGAACTCGTGAGCAGTTCCCTTTTGGTGGGCCGCTTTCCCGCCTTCGCTGGCGATTTCACGCTGGCGGTTCGGGTCCATCGAGGCAAAGCCGCGGTTGGAAGAGCCGCCCTGGTTAGCGCTGCCCTGGCGACCCTTGCCCTGGTTGCCCTGGTTACTGGATGGCATCGTGATTCTCCTGAAATGAATACGCTATTTCGCAGCCCGGAATACACCGGCCACTGGGGTATTTGGGGGCAGTCCGGCCAGCGGCGGAGTAAGCGCTTGTGTCAAGGGGACGTAGGAATGCTCTTTCGCCGCGCTGCTGCAGGCCCGCACTCAAGCCGGAATGGCCTCGAGGTTCGGTCGCATCCAATGGCGATGCTTCGCGATGGCGGCTATGAACTCCTGCGCCAGCTGCGCCCGGCCGGGCGGGTCGTTCTTGCCGATCAGGACTCCGGCCACGGCTGGGCCACCCTCGGCCGCTGCGACGCCGAGCGTGCGCAGCAGCTGCAAGCCCTCACCGATGACACACACTGTCTTGCAGTGCTTGTACGCCTCCAGCGCGAAATGCACGGCGTCGCCGTCGCGCACCAGTGACTCGGCACTGGCCGCACCCCCGGGCACCAGCACCGCGTCGAACATCACGGACGGCATGTTCGCAAAGGTGTGATCCACCGCCAGCTGCTGTCCCGATGAGGTCGCGACAAAACCCAGGTGCGCCGCGACGATCCGGCTGCTGGCTCCGGCTTCCTGCAGAGCCTGCTGGATCACCCTCAGGGCACCGACTTCGACGCCCGGGGCGACCAGCACAGCGACCTTGCGCGTGGCGGCGCCGCCGCCGTTGCCCTCCATGCTCAGGGCCGCCGATGACTCCACCGGCGATTTGGTGCGCACGTCGCGAAAGCCGGCGCGCCCCGCCGCGGCTTTGGGGTCGGGAACGGCGATGCCCAGCGGCTCAGCCACCTTGCGGGCCAGCTTTGCGTCGACGTGGGCCAGGTTGTCCACCACCCGCTGGCGAACAGCCAGGACCTCCACTTTCGAAAGCTCGAACTGGAACGCGGCAATGATGTGTTCCTTTTCAGCCGGGCTCTGGCTGTTCCAGAACAGGTTGGCCTGGCTGAAATGATCGTCGAAGCTCGGGCTGCGGCGGCGGATCTTGGGCGGTTCGAGCGCATCAGGATAACTCTGGAAGCCCTGGCGTCCGCCATCGGCGCGGGACTCGGACCCGCTGGCCAGCGAGTTCGGTTCGTAAGCGACCTGCCCCTTGTTCACCAGCATCCGGTGTACGCCGTCGCGCTGGAAGTTATGGAGCGGGCAGACGCTGCGGTTGATCGGTAGTTCGTGCAAATTCGCGCCGCCCAGCCGCCAGCGCTGCGTGTCGGTGTACGAGAACAGCCGCCCTTGCAGCAGCGGATCATTGCTGAAGTCGATGCCGGGCACCACATGGCCGGGATGGAAGGCCACCTGTTCGGTTTCGGCAAAAAAGTTATCGGGATTGCGGTTCAACACCAGTTTGCCCACCGTGAGCACCGGCACGATCTCCTCCGGAATCAGCTTGGTGGCGTCCAGCAGGTCGAAGCCCAGGCTCTCGGCCTTGCTTTCCTCGATCAGCTGCAGGCCAAGCTCCCATTCGGGAAAGCTGCCGTGCGCGATCGCCTCCCACAGGTCGCGCCGGTGAAAGTCGGGATCCTTGCCGGCGATCTTCTGGGCCTCGTCCCACACCAGCGCGTGTTTGCCCAGCTTGGGTTTCCAATGGAATTTGACGAAGTGCGGAACACCCTTGGCATTGATGAAGCGGAAGGTGTGGACGCCGAATCCTTCCATCATGCGGTAGCTGCGCGGGATGGCGCGGTCCGACATGATCCACATCAGCATGTGCGTCGTCTCGGGCATGAGCGAAGCGAAATCCCAGAACGTGTCATGCGCGGTGGCCGCCTGCGGCATCCCGTGATGCGGCTCGGCCTTCAGTGCATGAATCAGGTCCGGGAACTTGATCGCATCCTGGATGAAGAACACCGGCATGTTGTTGCCCACCAGGTCATAGTTGCCCTGGCGGGTATAGAACTTCACGGCGAAGCCGCGCACATCGCGCACCGTGTCGGCGCAGCCGCGCGAGCCGGCCACCGTGGAGAAGCGCACGAATACCGGCGTGCGCACGCCCGGCTCCTGCAGGAAATCGGCCCGTGTGTATTCGACCAGCGAGCGGGTCAGTTCGAAATAGCCGTGCGCGCCGGCGCCGCGCGCGTACACCACGCGCTCGGGAATGCGCTCGTGATCGAAGTGCGCGATCTTCTCGTGCAGGATGAAATCTTCCAGCAGCGACGGCCCGCGCACGCCGGCTTTGAGCGAATTGTGGTTGTCGGGGATCACCACGCCCTCATTGGTGGTGATCAGGTTTTCCGGTCCCTGGCTGAACGACTCCAGCTGCCTTTGCTTGGCGGCCGCGCCGTCGCCGATCCGGGACTTGCGCTGGCCATCCTGCTTGGACTGTGGCATTCGTTTTACTCCTGTGCCGATTTTCTTGTCAACGACGCGAAAACGGGTTCGCCACAGGCGTAACGCATGCGCCGGGGATGTCTCAGCTCGCGTCCAGTTCGAGTGCGGCGTCGAGGATATTCGCCAGCGCAGCCAGCGCGGTGGCGCCGGCCGCGCCGGCTGCGCACCAGACCAACCATTCGGGCATTGCGGCCAGCAGCTCCATGTCATCTCCTTGCCAGACACGCTTTACGTCGGGCGCCCCAGCATAGGCAAGCTCATGCGCAACCGTTCGTAGTGATGCAGCGGGCGCGTTTGTCGGCGCAGGCACCATTTCACGGTAGGACGGCTCCGACAACCGCTGCGCGCACACGCCCGCCCTCGTCCTACAGACGCGGCACGGCGCGTCCTACCGTCGCGGTCGCGGCGCAATCGCACCATTGCGGCAAGATGGCAAGGATTCATTTTTAGGGGCAGCCTGATGCACAACCGAATGCCCAGCCGGCGACGCAAGGGCGCGACCAGGAAAGGACCGCCGCCCCCGGGCAATACCACGCCGGCCCAGGGACAAACCCAGCAGCGCGCGCCACGCGCGCCTCACGAGCGGGACGAGTCCGCCGACAGCCAGGTCGCGAGCGAGCCCTCCGGTCAGCGGGTGGCGCAGGCGGCGCGCGAAGACGTCGAGCGTGGCGTGGTCGACACCGACAAGGGCCCGGTGCTGGACCAGACTTACGAGAAGGTCCGAGAAGGATCGGTCGACCCGGAAAAGAAGTTCAGCCCTTGAGCGCGGCGCGCATGGCGTCGATCACGCTCTTGTAGTCAGGCCGGCCAAAGATGGCGCTGCCGGCCACAAAGGTGTCCGCGCCCGCGGCCGCCACCCGCGCGATGTTGTCCGTCTTGATGCCGCCGTCCACTTCCAGCCGGATGTCCTTGCCGCAGGCGTCGATCCGCCGGCGAGCCTCGCCGATCTTGCGCAGCGCCGAATCGATGAAGCTCTGGCCGCCGAAGCCGGGGTTGACGCTCATGATCAGAATGAGGTCGATATCCTCGATCATCCAGTCCAGTACATCGATCGAAGCCGCGGGGTTGAACACCAGTCCGGCCTTGCAGCCGCTGGCCTTGATTGCCTGGACGCTGCGGTGCACATGGGCTGACGCACCGGGATGGAAGCTGATGTAGTCGGCGCCGGCCTGGGCGAACGCCTGGGCCAGCGCGTCGACCGGCTGCACCATCAGATGCACGTCGACGGGAACCGGCCGGCCTTCGGCGGTAACCGCGTACGGTTTCAAAGCCGAGCAGATCATCGGGCCGAACGTCAGGTTGGGCACGTAGTGGTTGTCCATCACGTCGAAGTGAATCCAGTCTGCGCCGGCGGCGATGACCTGGCGCACCTCCTCACCGAGCCGGGCGAAGTCAGCCGAGAGGATGGAAGGGGCGATGCGATGGATGATGCTCATGCCTTGATTCTCGCAAATCGGCGAAGCGTTACGATCTCAATATGACGAAGTACCGGTTCCGTGTCGAAGTCGAGCCCCAGTACCTGCCCGAGCAATCCGAGCCGGGCCAGGACCTGTACAGCTTCGCGTACACGATCACGATAACGAACACCGGTGAAGTGCCGGCCCAACTGATCTCGCGCCATTGGATCATCGCCAACGCGCTGGGCCAGATCGAAGAAGTCAAAGGTTTGGGCGTGGTTGGACAGCAGCCGCTGCTCAAGCCCGGCGAGGCGTTCCAGTACACCAGCGGCTGCCGGCTGCGCACCGCCAGGGGCAGCATGCAGGGAAGCTACTTCTGCGTCGCGGAGGATGGCGAGCGGTTCGAAGTGGAGATCCCCACCTTCGAGCTCGATGACGGCAGCACCCGCGTGCTGCATTAGGGCGGCCCTACGCGTGCGCGCTCGTCGGCGCCCAGTCCTACAGCGCTCGCGGCGCAGGTGGCGGTACAGTGCGCGCCGGGGGAACGCGCATGAATGAAATCATGGCCATCTGGGCCGAATGGCTCAAGCCCTCAGCCGGCCTGCCTACGGTGCAATGGTCGCTGCTGCTGGCGGCGGCGGCGGCGGTCGGCCACCTGCTGCAACGCCACACCGGGCTGCCCAAGGTGGTCGGCTATTCCCTGACCGGCGCGTTGGCCGGGCTGGCGGGGTTTTCGGGAGCGGCCTGGCCGTTGCAGGGCATTGCGCTGTTCCTGCTGGAGCTGGCGGTGTCGGTGGTGCTGTTCGAAGCGGGCGGCCGCATCGCGCTGCGCTGGTTCCGGCACAACCCCATGGTCCTGCTGCAAAGTCTGCTGGAGTGCGTCCTTACTGCCCTCTTCGTCTATTACACCTTGCGATGGATGGGGGTGCGGCCCACCGTGTCGGAAGCCCTCGCCCTGATTGCGATGGTGGCGTCGCCCGCGGTGCTGTCACGCGTCATGATGGATACGCAGGCCTCCGGGCCGGTGACCGAGCGCGCGATGGTGCTGTCCACGCTGGGCTGCCTATACGCGCTGACGCTGGTCAGCGCCCGCGCAGGCGTGATGCATCGGCCCACCACGACATTGAATGAAACGCTCTTTCCGGTGGCAGTCGTCCTCGGGGTGTCGTTCGTCATCGCCGGGCTGCTCGCGCTGGCCTTGCGCATGGCGCTGCGCGTGATGACCCCGACCAGCGAAAACACCTCGATGCTGCTGATCACGCTGATTGCCGCGGGCACCGCCCTGGCGGCTCATTTCGGCGGATCGGCGCCATTGGCGGCGCTGCTGGGTGGAATCCTGCTCAAGCAGCTCAACCCGCGCCCCTGGGCCTGGCCGCGGCAATTGGGTACCGCGGCTTCGCTGCTGACGATGCTGATGTTCGTGCTGGTGTCGGTGGTGGCCGCGAAAGCCGACTGGAATCCGGCCGTGGCCGGCCTGGTCGCGGCCCTGGTGCTGGCGCGCGGCGTCGCCAAGGTGGTCGGCGTGGGCGCCGCCAATTGGGGCAGCGGCACCAGCTGGCGGCAGGCATTCTGGACCGGCTGCGCGATGTCGCCGATGTCGTCGGTCGCATTGTTGCTGGTGCAGCAGTTCGTGTCGTCCTCGCTGACGCTGGGCCCGCGCATCGCCAGTATTGCGCTGCCGGCCATCCTGCTGATGGAGGTGCTCGGCGCGATCATCGCCACCTTCGCCATCTACCGCGTGCGGGAAAGTTCCAGGCCGTTGCCCTCGGAAGGCCCGTCCATCACACAGCCGGGGGACTTGCGTGGATAAGCCGGTGCGCCCCACCGGCGCGCAGCCGGAGCCCACACCCAAGCTGGAGCCGTTCCAGCAGTCGGCGGCACTGTCGCTCGGTGTCGAGCTGGAACTGCAGCTGGTCAATACGCACGACTACGACCTGGCGCCTTATTCGGACGAAATGCTGCGGCTGATGTCGCGCTATTCGCTGCCGGGTTCGGTGGTGCCGGAAATGACCTCGAGCATGATCGAGGTCTCCACCGGCATCTGCGAGTCGCCTTCGCAGGTGATGACGGAGCTGTCGGAAATCCGCGATGCATTGGTCAAATGCGCCGACAAGCTCAATATCGCCGTCGTTGGCGGCGGCACCCACCCGTTCCAGCAATGGCACGAGCGGCGCATTTACGACAAGCCGCGTTTTCGCGAGCTGTCCGAGCTGTACGGCTACCTCTCGAAACAGTTCACCATCTTCGGGCAGCACGTGCACGTCGGCTGCCCCGACCCCGACAGCGCCCTCCTGATGCTGCACCGCATGTCGCGCTACATACCGCATTTCATCGCCCTGTCGGCCTCCTCGCCGTTCGTGCAGGGGCAGGACACGCAGTTCGACTCGGCGCGGCTGAACTCGGTGTTCGCGTTCCCGATGTCGGGCCGG
This sequence comes from Ramlibacter sp., assembly GCA_035571715.1. Taxonomy (GTDB): domain Bacteria; phylum Pseudomonadota; class Gammaproteobacteria; order Burkholderiales; family Burkholderiaceae_C; genus Ramlibacter. Next base: position 6,291 of record DATNCB010000537.1, on the reverse strand, counting down.
GCGCCCTTCACGCTGAGCTGGATGGAATTCGAAAAGTTTTTCGCCAAGACGACCCGAACCGGCGTGGTCAAGAGCATGAAGGACTTCTACTGGGACATCCGGCCCAAGCCCGAATACGGCACGATTGAAATCCGCGTGTTCGATACGCCCCTGACGGTGGAACGCGCCAGCGCGCTGGCGGGGTTCGTGCAGTCGCTCGCTTCATGGTTTCTGCACGAGCAGCCGTTCATGCCGCAGGAAGACGATTACATGGTGTACACCTACAACCGCTTCCAGGCCTGCCGGTTCGGGCTCGAAGCGGTGTATGTGGACCCGCCCACCGGCCAGCACATGCCGCTGCGCGAGCACATCGTGCAGACGCTGCGCCGCATTGGCGACCATGCCCGCAGGGTCGGCGCCAGCCACGGCATCCAGCTGCTCGGCGAAGACGCCGAACTGGGCACCAACGATGCGCGCTGGCTGCGCGACAAGCAGGCGCGCGAGCGCTTGCTGGCCGAGATGGTGCGGCAAGGGGCGATGCGGTTTCGCGGCAACGCTTGAGGCGAGGAGCCTGCGCTCCTTGGGTGACAATCTAGTCCCATGGGTGAGTTCGAACTAATAGACCGCTACTTCAAACGCCCCGCTTCGCGCAATGTGCTGGGCGTCGGCGATGACTGCGCACTGCTGGCGCCGGCGCCCGGCATGCAACTGGCCGTGTCCTGCGACATGCTGGTCGAAGGCCGGCACTTCCTGAGCACGGTCGATCCTTTCAGGCTGGGCCACAAAGCGCTGGCGGTGAACCTGAGCGACCTGGCCGCCTGTGGCGCCACACCGCTGGCTTTCACCCTTGCCTTGTCCATGCCGCAGGCCGACGACGCCTGGCTCGAGCCGTTCTCGCGCGGCCTGTTGGCGCTTGCGAGCGCGCATGGCTGCGAGCTGGTCGGCGGCGACACGACCCGGGGCCCGCTGAACATCTGCATCTCGGTCTTCGGCGAAGTCCCGCCGGGCCAGGCGCTGCTGCGCTCGGGCGCGCGTGCCGGCGACAACATCTTCGTCAGCGGTACCTTGGGCGATGCGCGGCTGGCGCTGGAGGTGTTGCGCGGAAGGCAGTCGGTGCCGGCGGGCATTTTCGAGGCGGCACGCGCGCGCATGGAGCAGCCCACGCCGCGCGTGGCACTGGGCCAGGCACTGCGCGGCATCGCCACTTCGGCCATCGATATCAGCGACGGCCTGGTGGGCGACCTGGGCCATGTCCTGCGCCAATCCGCCGTGGGCGCGTGCATCGAAACGCAGCTGGCCATCGGCTTGATAGCCGCTCAGGGCGTGCTCGATGACGCACTTCGGCTGGAATATGTGCTGGCCGGCGGCGACGACTACGAACTGGCGTTCACTGCGCCGCCGGCGCGGAGCGAAGCGGTGCAGGCGGCCGCGCGCCAAGCGGGCACACCGATCACCCGCATCGGCGTGATCGAGCCGGAGCCCGGGCTGCGGCTGGTAGACGCACAGGGGCGCAGCGTGCCGGCGCGCTACGAATCGTTCGATCACTTTGCCTAAAAGGCCCGCGGCCGGCATCGCCGTCACACCGGCGGGGCCTGCCCTGTCGTCGCGCACTCAATTAGCACGTTGTAAAGCGATGACCGTTTGCCGTCGCCTCCTGGCCGCGAGTTTCCTGCTGACTCTGGCGCTTTGCGCCCACGCCCGCAGCTTCGAAGGCGTGGTCACCCACGTCACGGACGGGGATACCTTGTGGGTGCGGCCCGCTGCGGGCGAAGCACCGCGCCAGATCCGGCTGCAGGGAATCGACGCTCCCGAGATCTGCCAGGCGTTCGGTGTTTCATCGCGCAATGCGCTGGCGGCGCATGTATTGCACAAGCGTGTGGCGGTTAACAGCCGCGCGCGCGACACCTACCAGCGCGTGCTCGGCCGCGTCAGCATGAACGGCGAGGACCTGGGCGCGTGGCTGGTCAGCCGCGGGCTGGCCTGGTCCGATCGCTTCCGCCATCACCCGGGCCCCTATGGGTCGCAGGAGTCGCACGCCAGGGCCGCGCGGCTCGGCCTGTGGGCCGGCGCCGCGCCCATGCTGCCGCGCGAGTTCAGGAAGCGGCACGGCAGCTGCAAGTGATGGGGCGCGCCCGCGGCGTGGTTACCATTGCCTCATGACGGAGCCACTCAATCCTCCGCTGCATCCGGCCGTGATGCGGCCCAGCGTGCGCTTCATGCTCTCGCACCCGGCGCATGCGATCGCGCTCGGCTTCGGCTCCGGGCTGTCGCCGGTGGCACCGGGCACGGCCGGCACGCTGTGGGCCTGGCTCGCCTACGTCGTGATGCAGAAATGGCTCGGCTCGGTTGCCATCGGGCTGGTGATCGTCGCCGCGCTCGCGATCGGCTGGTGGGCCTGCACCGTCACTGCGGCGCATATGCGGGTACTCGATCCGGGCAGCATCGTCTGGGACGAAGTGATCGCCTTCTGGATCGTGCTCTGGCTCGTCATGCCGGCGAGCTGGGCGGGCCAGTTCGCGGCGTTTGTCCTGTTCCGCGTGTTCGATGCCATCAAGCCCGGCCCGGTCGCATGGGCCGATGACTTGTTTCACGGATTCGGCTGGCGCGGCGGCTTCGGCATCATCTTCGACGACCTGGTGGCCGCGTTCTGCACGCTGCTGGTCATTGCCGCATGGAGGTTCTGGTGACTGTTGAGGCGACGAAACAGCTGGCGGCGTTGCTGCAGGACAAGGGCTGGATGCTGGTGACGGCCGAAAGCTGCACCGGCGGGCTGATCGCCGCTGCCTGCACCGAACTGCCGGGGTCCAGCAACTGGTTCGAGCGCGGCTTCGTCACTTACTCGGATGAAGCCAAGATCGAGCTGCTGGGAGTGGATGCCGCAGCCATCGCGGCGCACGGGGCCGTGAGCGACGTGGTGGTACGCGCGATGGCGTCGGGTGCCGTGCGCCACTCCCGCGCGCGAGTCAGCGTCGCGGTCACCGGCATCGCCGGGCCGACGGGCGGCAGCAAGGACAAGCCGGTGGGCACCGTGTGGATCGGCTTCATGGTGGGTGGGCTGGTGACCAGCGAGATGAAACGCTTTGCCGGCGATCGGGCCGCCGTGCGCGAGGCCACGGTGGACCATGCGCTGGCGGGGCTGCTGCTGCGGCTGGGCAGCGCAGGCTAGCTCTTGATGATCTGCGCATCCAGCCCGCGCCGCGGCGCGGGGCCGATAGGCGGCGCATGGCCCAGGCGCGTCCACATCTGCACCGTGAAGCGCGGTGGCGGAGCGTCCACCAGCGCGTGGATCTGGGCGTAGGGCCGCGCCTGCTCGGGATACTCCTGCAGCGCCTGCGATAGCGGCTGCATCGACAGGCCCTGGCCCGTCGCCGCCAGTTGCGCGCGGACATAGGCCCGGCCGGCGTTGACCTGGGTCTTGCGGTCATTGCCATCGGTCACCATCCAGAAGAACGCCGGCGTGGTCGCGATCTTGGCGTTGAAGTCCTTGAGCTGCGCTGTGGTGGCGGCGTCCCCAGGTCCCGGCGGCTTGCTGCGGTCGAACAGCCCGAGCGCCGTCATGACCCGCACCATGGGCGTGTTGATCGACAGGCCGTCGCGGTGCTGCGCAATCTCGCGCGGGCCGACCCGCAGCACCTTGTACGACTCCATGATCGTGCGCGGCGTCACCAGTTCGATCCGCCAGGCGTCCATGGCGATGGCGCGGTGCTGCCCCAGCGCATCGGGCTGGGCCGCGCCGACGAAGCCGACGCGGATGGGATGAGGCGCGACGCTGTCGGCGATGGCCCGCAGCGCAGCGCCGTCCGGCTCCTGCGGCTGGTACGCCTCACGGTTGGTACGGCGCCTCAGAATCTGATCGAACAGCGGGTCCGCCTTGATGCTCGCGTCGGGGGCGAGCCGGATCCGGGCAACGGGCCGGGTGTCCAGTTTGTCCGGGCCGAACTGCCCCTGCGGAAACAGCTCGATATCGGCGCGCAGGCCTTTGCGCCGTGCCGCCAAGTCGAGCAGCTCGAGGAAGGTGCCGTGGCTCATCATGATCTGGCGCGACAACGGATCGGTTTCGGGCAGCAGGCGCGTGAGGTCGCAGTACAGCGTGATTTCGTTCGGCCGGCGCAGATCCACCATCCACGACTGCAGGTTGTGCGAGTGCGGCGCCAGGATCGCGTAGCTCAGGATCCAGCGTCGCACGTCCGCCTCTTCACCGGGCCCCTGCCAGGCTTGCACCGATTCCGGTGGATTTTCGCTCGACAGCGAACAGCCGGGCAGAGTGAGCGCGGTGGCGGAAGCGATCACGCCACCGCCGGCGACACGAATGAAGTGGCGACGATTCATGGCGGCTCCAAAAAGTTGCGATGGGGCAATTGTGGAAATTCTGCCGCTATTCCACAATTGCCTAACTCTTCACAGCAGGTATGCAATTTTGAATAAGCAATTCGACTGGCAGCTGATTCGCTCCTTCCTGGCCGCGCTGGAGCACGGCAGCCTGCTCGGCGCGGCTCGCGTGCTGGGATCCACTCAACCCACCATTGGGCGCCATATCGCCGAACTGGAAAGCCAGCTCGGCGTGGTCCTGTTCGAGCGCACCGGCCGGGGACTGCTGCCAACGCAGATGGCGCTGCGCCTGGCCGACTCGGCCCACATCATGGAGGAAGGCGCACTGCAGCTGGCGCGCAATGTCTCCGGCGCCGAGGACAGCGTCACGGGCAGCGTGCGCATCACGGCCAGCCAACCGGTGGCCTGTTTCGTGATGCCGGCGGTGCTGGCGCAAATGCGCGTGGCGCTGCCGCAGCTTCAGGTGGAGTTGGTGTCGAGCAACGAGGTGAGCAACCTGTTGCGGCGCGAAGCGGACATTGCCTTGCGCATGGTGCAGCCGGATCAGGCCAGCCTGATCGCCAAGCGCATTGCGAAAGTCACCCTCGGCGTTTACGCCCATCGCGATTACCTGCGCCGGCGCGGCACGCCCAGGCAGTTGCAGGACCTGCTCGCCCACGACCTGGTCGGCGTCGATCGGGACGAGACGCTGCTGCGCGGCTTCGCGTCCTTCGGCTATCCGGTCGGCCGCGAGGCGTTCGCTTTTCGAACCGACGACCTGGTGGCCTATTGGGAAGCGGTGCGGGCCGGGCTCGGCGTGGGCTTTGTCCCCGACTATCTCGCACGGCTGGACAGCGCGGTCGTGCCGATCTTGCCGATGATCAAGATCCCGCCGCTGCCGATCTGGCTGACGGTGCACCGGGAGATCCGCACCAGCCGGCGCATCCGCGCGGTGTACGATTTCCTGGCAGCCGCTGTTCCCAAGGCCCTCTGATCCGCGACAAAGGACAAACGCCATGCACCCGAACCAGCAGACGATCGAGATGTTCTACGGGGCTTTCGCGCGGCTCGACCCCGAAACGATGGCGCGCTGCTACGCCGATGACGCCGTGTTCGCCGACGAAGTGTTCTCGCTGCAAGGCAAGCGGCAGGTGATGGGCATGTGGCGCATGCTGTGCCAAGCGACGCGGGCCAAAGGCGCCGACGTTTGGAAGCTGCAGTTTCGCGACGTTCAGGCCGATGCCGGCGGCGGCCACGCGCACTGGGATGCGCACTACCGGTTCAGCGCGACCGGGCGCCTGGTCGACAACAGCATCGACGCGCAGTTCGAATTCAACCCGGCGGGCCAGATCGTGCGGCACACGGACCGCTTCGACTTCTGGCGCTGGTCGCGCCAGGCTTTGGGCACGCCCGGCTTATTGCTGGGCTGGACACCGCTGCTGCGTGGCAAGGTGCGGCGCCAGGCCGGCGCCAACCTGCAACGATTCCTGGCCGGGCATGACACCTGAACCGGCACGGCCGTCAAGAACCAGTCAATGTGGAATCACGGGCCAATGAGGCTGCCGAAAGAGGCCGGCGGCATTGCTGCGACCACGCTGACCCGCAGAGCCGCCAGTTTTTTCTCGAGAGCCAGCACGGCGGCGTCCTTGCTCAGCAAGAGGCATTCGTGCCGAACCGCCAGATCGATGAATTTCTGGTCGTCGGGATCGCTGCAGGTCACGGGTGCCCTGGCCGGCGCTTCGACGATGCGAGCCTGGCCATCGAACTGCCGCAGCACATCGGCGGCCTGCAGGCCGCTCGATGCGAGCCGGATCGCGATGTGTGCATAGTCCAGCACGCGCTCGAGTTCGTCGCGCATGGCAGGCGTCGCCAACCAGTCCAGTTGGCGCAACGCCAGCGCCGCTTGCAGCGGCTGGGTCGCCGGATCGGCGAAGACGAGCAGGTCCAACACCACATTGGTGTCGAGGACCAGGAGCGCCGGCCGGGTGCCGTCAGGGCTCAACT
>DATNCB010000536.1:0-2924 GCA_035571715.1 Ramlibacter sp. | reverse complement strand
CCAAAAAAAACCCCGGCTCAAAAGCCGGGGTGGGAAGCCTTTTTGCTGTCACACATTAAGGCACCCGCTCAGGGAGGAAAAGCGGGGAGCGGCGAACCGCCCAGCCGTAATTTAACAAACCACCCGGTCGGTTTCAAGGGCACGGCACAGGTTTTACCTGCCAGGGCGGACGGAATTCGCGTAAATCATCCACTTCGCAGCGTGGCTGGTGCACAACCGCGACAACCCGCCCACGCCCGGGATGGAGCACAATTTCCGCCATGAGCCTGTATGCCCCCTACCCCCAAGGCCGTCCGCGCCGCCTGCGCCGCGACGATTTCACCCGCAACCTGGTGCGCGAAAACAACCTCAGCGCGCACGATCTGATCTATCCGGTCTTCCTGCTCGATGGCCGCCAGCGCCGCGAAGCTGTTGCGTCCATGCCCGGCGTCGAGCGCCTGAGCCTGGACTTGTTGCTGCCGGTGGCCGAGCGCTGCGTCGAATACGGCATCCCAGTCATGGCGCTGTTCCCGGTGATCGACCCGGGCTTGAAAACAACGGATGGCCGGGAGGCCTGCAACCCGCAGGGCTTGGTGCCGCGCGCGGTGCGCGAGCTCAAGCAGCGCTTTCCCGGTCTTGGGGTCATGACCGACGTCGCCCTGGATCCGTTCACCAGCCACGGCCAGGACGGCCTGCTGGACGAGACCGGCTATATCTTGAACGACGAAACGGTGGAGGTGCTGGTGCAACAGGCGTTGACCCAGGCCGAGGCGGGCGTGGACATCGTGGCGCCCAGCGACATGATGGACGGCAGGATCGGAGCGATCCGCTCGGCGCTGGAAGACCGGCGCTTCATCCACACGCGCATCATGGCCTACAGCGCCAAATACGCCAGTGCCTTCTACGGACCGTTCCGCGACGCCGTCGGATCGGCCAGCAACCTGGGCAAGAGCAACAAGAAGGTCTACCAGATGGATCCTGGCAACACCGACGAGGCTTTGCGCGAAGTCGCGATGGACATCGCCGAGGGCGCCGACATGGTGATGGTCAAGCCCGGCATGCCGTACCTGGACGTGGTGCGGCGCGTGAAGGACGAATTCCGGGTACCGACCTTCGTCTACCAGGTCAGCGGCGAATACGCGATGCTCAAGGCGGCTGCGCAAAACGGCTGGCTCGACCACGATGCGGTCATGATGGAAAGCCTGCTCGCGTTCAAGCGTGCCGGGGCCAATGGGGTGCTGACCTACTTCGCGCTCGACGCCGCTAGACTTCTACGCACGTAAGGGAACCGCACCGCGCATGCACATCGTCGAGTTCACTGCCGGTACCCTCAGATTTCTCGACAAGCTCCCGCACAAGGCGCCCGCGAGTGGCTTCGTGTGGATTTACGTGGAACGCGAATCGCTGCAGGGCGAAATTGCGCTGCTGCAGCAGGCGGCACAAAGCCTGGGCGGCTCGACCATGCTCGATCTGCACCTCAAGGACCTGGGCAACCGGGCCCATCCCTCGCATTACGACTACACCTCGATCTACGACTTGGTCATTTTCCGCCGGCTTGCCAGTGAGCCGGAGGTGCGGGCCGAAGCGCACGAGCATGAGCCGGCGCTTGGCACGCCGGGCCCGCTCGCCGCGTTTGGCCGCATTCGCACGCGGGCGGTGGGCTTCGCGGTGTTCGACCGGCTGCTGATCTCGGTCCATCCGGCCGGCTGCTTTGTCGCCGGCTCCTTCATCGAGCGCTACCTGGGCGATGCCGTTCAAAACGAGGGTCTCAGCGCCGCCGCCCGCAGCCGGCTGCCGACCGGCTCGGCCGACCTGATGCTGCGCATGCTCAACCTGATGGTGGACAGCTACCTGGAACTGCGCAAGGAGCTCGGCGGCCAGCTCGATCATTGGCAGCAGCTGTTGCTCGGTCCGCGTTCACGCGGCGCCGACTGGAGTGCCCTGATGGCGGCGCGCACGGCGCTGCACACCCTGGAAGACCTGTGCGAAGAGCAGAACGACGCCATGCAGGAATGGCTTGACACCCAGCGCGAGCAGCCGGCCCCCGGGATGCCGCAGGCCGAGCGGGACGGCTTGCTGGCGCGCGCCCGCGACGTGATCGAGCACATCCAGCGGGTGGTGCATCACGTGCGGCGGATGGAACATGGCGCGGAAACCGCGGTGCAGATCCATTTCTCGGCGCAGGGTCACCGTACCAATGAAATCATGCGGGTACTCACTGCGCTGACGGCCGTGTTCCTGCCGCTTAACTTCATCACCGGTTTTTTTGGCATGAATTTCGAGTTCCTGCCGCTCATCCACTCGGCTCGGGCGATGTGGACCATGCTTTCGGTCATGGTAGCGGTGGCGCTGGTGGTGCTGGTGGTGTTCTGGCGCAAGCGCTACCTGGCGCGCACGGCGCATTAGGGTCCTGAACACCAGCAGCCAAGGAACCGGCATGAGCAGCAACCACAACGCGCATTCCCACAACACCAAGCCCGGAGCCCACCACTACCGAAGTGCCGAAACCGGCGCGGACGTGACCCGGCAGAACGTCCAGGCCATGCGTCAACTGGAAGAGGCGGCCATGGCCAGGCGCACCGGCGCCGACCGGGTGGCCGCGGCGATCGCGCGCTTTTGCGGCAGCATGACTTTCGTCTGGATCCATGTGGTGCTGTTCGCCGCCTGGATCGGCTACAACGCGCTGCCCTGGTTCAAGCCGTTCGACCCGTATCCCTTCACGTTCCTGACCTTGATCGTGTCGCTCGAGGCGATCTTTCTGTCGACGTTCATCCTGATCAGCCAGAACTACGACATGCGGATCAGCGAGAGGCGCAACCAGCTGGACCTGCAGATCAACCTGCTGGCCGAGCAGGAGAACACCAAGGCGCTGCTGATGCTGGAGCGCATCGCCAAGAAGGTGGGGGCTCATCTCGGCGATGACCCGCAGGCGAAGGCGCTGGAGG
>DATNCB010000535.1:0-6559 GCA_035571715.1 Ramlibacter sp. | reverse complement strand
CGAGAGGCCGCTTTGCCGGTGTGTCCAGCGCCGCGCATGCGCTTGGCCCAGCGCGTCCGCGAAAGTCACTTCGCCGGGCTCGGGATGTTCGATCTCGCCCGAGAAGCTGAGGTAGTCCTCGGTGCCGTCGGCTGGTCGCACCTGCAGCGGCCAAACGACTTTGGCGGCGTCCCACGCCGCCACCGGAACCGCGAATGCCAGCGACGCGGCATTGCACAGGTCGATCAGCGGATGGATCGGCGGCAGCGAGCCTTCCTTCCTGAAGCGCCGCAGCAGCGACTCCGACGCGCAGCGGTACTGTGTCGGCTTGAGCCCCATGCGCGAGAACACGCTGCGCCAGGCCTTGATTTCGGGCAACTCGCTCTCGGAGCCGGCTGCGTCCAGGCGCGATTGCGCGATGGCGTTGAGGCGGGCGACCGGTGCGGCGACTGAAACGTTGGTATGGATGCCCTCGGCAAATAACGCGCTCGCGGCCAGCTCAGGAAAGCGGCTCCATATTTCGGGGTGATGGCTGAATCGCACGTGCGCAGTGTGACATCAGCCGAGTCCGGCCGCTTCCTTGGCCCGCAGCTTGGCGCCGATGTACTCGCCGTGGGTCACATGCAGCAGCTCGGCGACCTTGCTGATGACGTGGTTCTCGTTGGCGTCCAGCAGGCCGTCGGCATAAGCGACCTGCCACATCGCTTCTACCAGGGCGATTTTTTCCGGCTGGCTGAAGTGGTCGTTGATGCGGCTGGTGAACTGGAAATAGTCGTTTGCGGTCTTGACCTTCGCTTCGGCCAGTTCCACCAGGTCCGCCAGTTCTTGTTCGGTCAGCACAAACCGGCTGCGAAGGGCAGCGAACACCGCCGCGCGCTCGGCCGGATCAAAGGTTGGCTCGGCCCGCATCACCTCCACCAGCAGCACGGCGGCTGCCAGTTGCAATGCGTGCTCGCGCCCTTCCGGAGTCTGGACGGGCGATCCGGCAGTGAAGTTGTCGAAGAGTTCCTGAAGCGTGCTCAGCATGTTGCGTTGTGATTGACATGGATGGACCGGGCATGTGACCGCAAGGTTCCCCGCAGGCGGTCAGCCACTCAGCTTTACCGCTGACCTCATCCGGCGACTTGCATCCGCAAGCGGCGCGCCGATTCCTCGGCCCGCGCGTCGTCGATCTCGCGCAACACGCCCCCCAGGTCGACCGCGCCGTGCCTACGCTCGAAGCGGCCGGTCAGCGCCGTTTCGGGCGTGAGCAGGCCGCGCAGGTACATATCCCAGATCTCCGGGCCGAAGTGCGTGTGCAGCAGCTCGGGCGCGAAACCGCCGAAAAAGTCGCGCAGGTTCGCGACGTCACGCAGCAGCACCCGATGCGCGTGGTTGTTGCCGGCCGCGTCGATGGCCTGGGGCAGATCGATGATGACCGGCCCGTCCTCGCCCAGCAGCACGTTGAACTCCGACAGGTCGCCGTGCACCACGCCTGCGCACAACATGCGTACCACCTGCACGAGCAGCATGGCGTGATGCGCGCGTGCCTCGCCGGGTGTGAGCGACACGTCGTTCATGCGCGGTGCCGCGTCGCCGTCGGCATCGGTCACCAGTTCCATCAGCAGCACGCCGTCGTGGAAGTTGTAGGGCGTGGGCACGCGAACACCCGCTGCCGCCAGCCGGTAGAGCGCATCGACCTCGGCGCTTTGCCACGCCGCCTCCTGCGCCTGGCGCCCGAACTTCGTGCCCTTGGCCATGGCGCGGGCCTGGCGTGTGTTCTTGACCTTGCGGTTCTCGGTGTAGTCCACCGCCTGGCGGAAGCTGCGCTGCGTCGCCTCCTTGTAGACCTTGGCGCAGCGCGTCTGGTCGCCGCAGCGCACGACATAGGCCATAGCTTCCTTGCCGCTCATGAGCTGGCGAACGACCGTATCGATCAGGCCTTCGTCAACGAGCGGTTGAAGGCGGGGCGGGGTTTTCATGGGGCATTGTCGGGCATGAGCCCGAGCGCGGCCGTGCGACGTAGGACGGCGCACCACACGCGACGGGCCATCTGATGGCAGCGCTCGACGGATGAGGAGCGCACTGTCGTGCAGAAGGGTCATTCTGCTCTTTCAAAGGACATCCCATGAACAAGGATCAAGTCAGAGGCGCCATCAAAGACGGACTGGGCAAGCTGCAGGAACATGCGGGCAAGACGATCCGCAGCCGCGGGCAGGAAGCGAAGGGCCTCGCCAAGCAAAGCGAGGGCAGACTGCAAAAGGCTTGTGGCAACCTGAAAGAGGCGTTGCGCAATTCGCGGCATTCGTGATGCCGACGTGCCGTTTGCGCCAAGCCGCTTTGCACAATTGAAGGCGTAGCAAGGATTAGCATCGTTGCATGGCCAGCGCGATCCGAGTCCGAACCGGCGCCGCCCTTCTGGCTGGCGCCATTGCCCTCTTGGGCTGGTTTGCATACGACCGTTTCTTTGCCCGGTGGACGGTGATCGACAGCAGTGTCGTTGCATCCGGCATTCCGGTCGTCATGCGCAGCCAGGGCGGCCTGCTGGAGATCGCGACAGTCACGGTTTACGAGCGCTTCAAGCGCACCGACACCAGGGAATTCTGGGGCATCCCGTTAGGCACCACCGTCTCGATCATCCAGGTACCGGTGACCTACCGCTATCACATCGAGATGGCCAGGGAGTGGCCGATCTATATCAGCGGCAAGACCGCCGTCGTGCGCGCGGGCGATGTCAAGCCTTCACTGCCCGCGGCAATCGACACGTCCCGGATGGAGAAGTACACGCAAAACGGCTGGGCTCGCTTCAACAAGGAGGAGAACCTGGAGACCCTGGAGCGATCGATGACGCCCGAGCTGGCAAGCCGCGCCAACAACCCGGCGATCCGGCAACTGGCGATCGACGCCGGCCGGCAGACGGTGCGCGAGTTCGTCACCAACTGGCTGCTCAAGGAGCAGGGCTGGAAGCGCGATGCGGACAGCAAGGTGATCGTGCTGTTTCCGGGTGAGCAGCAAGGCCGCAGTGGCTTGAACCCTGGCTGAGACCGTGCCCTGCGGTTCAGCTAGTAGACCGCCAGAGGCTGCAGGTTTGACGCAGATCAATTCAGCCCACCGACGGATGAGTAGCCTTGTGCTTCCGCTCAAAGAGGAATCGCTCATGCGCACGCAAGCTGGATCTGCCCCTGCCTGGGCGTTGCTGCCTGCACTCGTCTTGTTCGCCATGCTCTGGACGTTCAGCGCGGGTGCCGATGCCCAGCGCAACGACCGGCAGGGCAAGGAGGTGGTCGATGCCGTCTGCGGCGCCTGCCACGGCTCGGGCAAGGAAGGTGCGCCCCGAATCGGCGATGCCAAGGCCTGGGCGAGCCGGGCCTCGCAAGGCCTCAGGGCTCTGACCAACAACGCGCTCAAGGGCATCCGCAAGATGCCGGCTCATGGCGGCAACAAGGGTGTCAGCGACATCGAAATCGAACGCGCCATCGTCTACATGGTCAACCAGTCCGGCGGCAACTGGGTGGAACCGCTGGGCGGCGCCACGGCCGCGCGCGTGCGCACCGGTGAGACGATCGTCCAGGCTCAATGCGCCAAGTGCCACCAGGCCGGACGGGACGGCGCGCCAAGAATCGGTGACCGCCCCGCGTGGACACCTCGCCTGGCGAAGGGGCTGGACAGCCTGGTGGCCTCGGCCGTTCACGGCCATGGGCCGATGCCGTCTCGCGGCGGACTGCCGGACTTGAGCAACGAGGAAATCCGCAGCGCCATCGTCTACATGTTCAACCGCGATTTGCCGGCCATCCCGCCACCGCCCCCAACTGTGGCCGCCGATCCACATCACAAGCTTGTGTCCGGAATCGATATCTACTTCGGCATGGTAGGGGCCGAAGTGGTGCGGGCGGCACAGGCACAGAATATGTCCGGTGCGGCCAAGTTGGACATCCCCTCGGGCAGGAACTTCTACCACCTCAACATCTCCCTGATCGACAACAAGTCGCAAAAGCCGTTGACCGATGCGCAGGTGACGATGCGGGTTTCCGACGGGATGACGATCCAGACCAAGGCGCTCAGCCCGGTGGCGGCCAACAACGCCGTGAGCTACGGCAACTTCTTCCACTTCTCCCGTGGCAGCGCCTACAACATCACGACCGAGATCCAGCGGCCGGGTGTGCCAGGCACCGTCGAGGCGCATTTCGACTACAAGGCGCCGTAGCGCGGCACCCTGACGGTCCCTGCGTGGGACTTAGTCGGTGAGACTGTTGCGGGGTAACGACGCCGGGTGGCTGAAGCGGGCGGCCTAACAATTGGCAACGGCAATGTGGAATGGCCCTGAGTAGCATCAAGCTCAGCAGTAGGGGCAACCATGTTTCATAACTCGACTCTTTTGGTGCTGAGTACGCTGATCTGGATCGGCGCTTCCGCGCCGGCGAGCGGGCAGACGGTCTTCAAGTGCAGGTCCGGGCGATCGGTGACTTACTCCGAAAAACCATGCTCCAGACGGATGGTCAACACCGACGAGGCACCCGTGCCGGCCAAGCCGAATCCGAAGGAAGTGGACGTTCGCCGGCTCGAAGAAAACCGTGCCATCGCCCGGGCCATGCGTCCCAAGCCGGGTGAAAGCGCAGAAGATTTCAAGACGCGCCGCCGCCGGGCCCGCATGTTGGCAACGGACCGCGATGAATGCGCCAGGCTGGATAAACGTATGCCCGTCGAGAAGGCGAGGATGAAAAAGCTGGACGAGGATGAAGTCTCGAATGCCCAGGCGGAGCTGGGGGACAGCAGGAAGCGGTTCAGCGAGTTGAAGTGCTGATTAGGGGGAACAGGTCCTACTTGACCTCTCGGTGTTGCGGCGCTTCAGAGACGGTATCCAATGGCTCCATTTCGGGCGGGGTGCGGTGCAAGTGCGAAACGAAATCCGTCATCTCGCTGCCGAAGAAAGCCGGATCCTTCCGCTCTCGAGAGGGCTTGCCTGCCCTTGACCGCAGCACGGCATAGAGCACGAGCAAGGCAAGGCCCAATAGCAGCAAGCCGAACTGCATAGCACCCATGTTTACTTCCCTTCCATGAACTGCATGAACGATTAGACCAACGTCGAGCTGGGGGCGCAAGTGTAGAAGTGCTGGTGCGTGTCGCGAAAAGGTTCAAGCCGGCGGAACCAGAGGTGGGATGATGCGCCTCGGAGGGACATCATCACAACATTGACGACTGCGATCCAGGCAAGTGCGCCGCCCGCAGCTGCTGCCGCTTCGGCGGGCGAGCGCCTGCACGCGTTGGACAGCCTGCGGGCCACGGCGATGCTGCTTGGCATCGTCTTGCACGCCGCGGTTTCGCTGGCGCCGGTTCCCATTCCCTGGCCGGCTCGTGACGTGTCACGCGGCGATGGTTTCGTCGTCTTGCTCGCATTCATCCATGGCTTCCGGATGCAGGTGTTCTTCCTGCTGGCCGGGTTCTTCGGGCACCTGCTGTGGCGCCGCCTGGGCACGAGCGGCTTCCTCAGGCAGCGGGCGCAGCGGATCGGCGTCCCATTCGTCGCGGGCCTGCTGATCCTGATTCCGATCATCCTGCTGTTGTGGACCTGGGCCGATTTGCGGACAGGCTCCACCTTCCTCGCGCGGCAACAGCGCAACTTGACGCTGCTGTCATACCCCACGGCGCACCTGTGGTTCCTGGAAATGTTGTTGATCCTTTACTTGCTGGCCATCGCGCTGGCCCCACTCGGCAAGTGGCCGCAGATCGCAAGCAGGCTGCCCCGCATCGACGCATCCTTCGACTGGCTGATGCGCCAGCCGTTGAAACCGTTGCTGCTGGCGGTGCCCACGATCGCGCTGCTTTGGCAGGGACCGCAGTTACCCGAGATCGACAACGCGGGCATGCGGCTGCTGCCTGCCGCTGGCGCCGTCGTGTACTACGGGATATTTTTTGCGGTGGGGTGGTGGCTGCACCGGCGCATTCACGTGTTGGACGCGATGCGCAACTGGCTGGTGCCTTATTTCGCCGTGGCACTGATTGCATTCGTCGTGTTGGGCGGCAGCATGAAGGCCGCGGGTTCGCCCGGCGCCGCCCAGAACTGGACGGCGATCAAGTTCACGGCGTTGGCGGCGGCGGCCGTCTATGCGTGGTGTATGACGTTCGCGCTGACTGGCCTCTTCCTGCGAATCGCCGCTGGCCACCGCCCGTGGGTGCGCTACCTGGCCGATGCGTCGTACTGGTGGTACCTGTGGCACCTGCCCATCGTGATGATGCTGCAGATATGGATCGCGCGGTGGCCTTTGAACGGCTGGCTGAAGCTGCTGATGATCCTGGCCGTCACCGTCGCCATCCTGCTGCCCAGCTATCACGCGATGGTGCGGTACACGTTCATCGGGCGGATATTGAATGGAGCTCGGGAGCGCGGGTGAGTGTCGGTCACGCCGCCAGGAACAGCGCCGGGTCCACCATCGTGCGATTGAGCAGGACGCCGAAGTGCAGATGCGGCCCGGTCACCCGTCCGGTGGCGCCCACGGCGCCCAGGCGGTCGCCCGCGCGCAGCGTGTCTCCGGGTTTCGCGTCGATGGCGCTCAGGTGGCAATACAGCGTGAGCAGTCCGCCGCCGTGGTCCAGCCAGACCGTG